>JAYUFA010000085.1:0-6875 GCA_043738925.1 Actinomycetota bacterium | reverse complement strand
AGGCCCTGCCGGTGACGCCTTGCGGGCCATCGTCGACCGCATCGTGGAAGAAGCAGTTCCTCCGGTCGAAATGGCCGGCTGTAGCGCCCGCCTTCTCGGCGCGGTCAACGCTGCCTTGGCGGCGAGCGACGCCATCAGCGGTTCGTCACCTCGGTGAGCCGCCGATCGGGCACGAGCCACATGATCGACACGATCACGTAGAACGCGAGCCCCACGGAAGCGTTGGCGAGCGACACGACGGCGCCGACTGCGTACAGCACCAACGACGCGAGCCCTTTGCGATCACGGCCTATGGCGACAGCAACCGCGCTGCCCGGGTTGGCTCGGATGATCGCTCTCACCAGCACGGTGTAGGCGGCGCCGGCGCAAAGGCCGACGATGCCGTAGAGCACGGCAGGGCCAGTCGAGCCGTGATGTGCGCCGAGCCAGTCAGTGGCCTCAGGGATGAGCGTCAAGAAGAAGAGCAGACCCATGTTGGCCCACATCACGGCGCCATCAATGCGATCTGTCGCCCGTAGCAAATGATGGTGGTTGTTCCAATAGATCGCGAGGAGCACGAAGCTCAACGCGAACGCCAACAAGTGCGGCACCGTTGCGTCAAGGTCCGAGAAGCGGCCGCCCTTGGGTGGTTCGAGGTGAAACGCCATGAGCGTGATCAAGATGGCCAGCACGCCATCGCTGAATGCTTCGAGGCGCCCCGGGGTCATGACCGCGCCGTCGGCGAGCCGACTCATGGGATCTCCGGTCGCCGAGGCGGCCTTTGCGTTGGCTGTCCATCAGTGTTGATCACCGTGCCAAAGCGCGCCCCGAACCGCGACGCGCGACCCGCGTCGACGCGGCGCCGGATACGGCGACGCAACACCGCCCGCACGGCCGCGCGCACCGGGGGAAGCAGCAGCACAAGCCCGACGACATCAGTGAGGAACCCCGGTGTGAACATCAGCGCGCCCGCCACCAGCACGATGCCGCCGTTGATGACCTCGTCGGTGGGCACTTGACCCGAGCCAAGCTGCGTCATCGCTCGTGCCAGGATGCCCATGCCGACTCGACGCACCAACCACCCGCCGATGACGCTGATCGCGATGAGCACCAGCACCGTCTCGAGCGCGCCGATCTGATGCGCGACCTGGAAGATCACATAGAGCTCGGCTAGCGGCACCGCAACGAGCAGCGCGATGAAGATCAGCACCATCGTCGGCATGCTATTGCCATGCCCATAGACGAAGCGCACGACATCGACAGCGCTTGGCTGAGCGAAGCCCTCGGCGAAACCGTCGAGGTGACACGCTCGACGACGGCTGCAGTGGGCGTCGGGCTCCTGGCAAGCGTGCACCGCGTCGAGCTGCTCGACGGGCGATGCCTGTACGTCAAGTTGCCGTCGAGCGACCCGCGTACACGGTCGATCGCGCAGCACTTCGGGTACTACGCCCGTGAGGCCGGCACCTACCGCACGCTGCTCGCGAACACCGACCTCCGCACGCCGCGCTGCCGGGCTGTCGTCGACAGTGGTCACGGGCCGATCGTCATTCTCGACGAACTCGCCGATCACGCTGCGGCCGATCAGCTCGTGGGCTCCGACGCATCGCAGGCGTTCGCCGCCGCCGACCTGTTGGGTGACTTGCACGCGCGGTTCTGGAACGCACCGGTACTCGCGGTGTGCACATGGCTGCCCGGACCCAGCGACGCGGCGATCACCATGTACCAGCATTTGTTCGCGACGACGTGGCCGTCGTTCTGCACGCTGATGGCCGACGTCGTACCCGGCGAGCACCTTCGCGCCGCCGAGGAGGTCATCGAGGTGTTCCCCCGAGTGTGCGCCGCCTTCGCACAAGCGCCGCGCACGTTGGTGCACGGCGACTTCCGTCTCGACAACCTGCTGTTCGATTCGAACGGCAACGCCAGTGTGCTGGATTGGCAACTCGCCGCCTGGGGCCGCGGTGCCTACGACCTCGCGTTCTTCGCGTCCGGCAGCATCGGTGACGACATCGTGGCCGAGCTCGAACCGCAGCTGGTGAAGCGTTACCACGCTCGACTCCTCGCGCGAGGAGTCGAGCGCTACGACCTCGACGCGTGTTGGCACGACTATCTCGGTGGCCTCGTCCTGAACCTGCCCAACCCCGTTACCGCGCTCGTGGCGGTACCGCCGGGCAATGAACGCGGCGCACGACTGCTGCGCGAAAACGCCCGCCGCGCGCTCGCTACGGTCGCGCGGCACGCTGCCTCCCTATCCTCGTGGTGATGGAGCAACGTCCACCGTCTGTTGATCGCCTCGCGCGTTCGCTCGCGCACTCAGGCCTGCCCCATCCGCTGTTGGTCGACATCGCACGCGCCGCTATCGCCGACGGCGCCCCGGAAACAGCTTCGGCCCGTGTGGACGAACTGCGCCTTGCCATGCTGCAACCGGTCGTGAACGCCACCGGCGTGTTGTTGCACACCAACCTTGGTCGAGCCCCGTACGCGCCCGCGCTCACCGAGTCCTACACGAACCTCGAACTCGACCTGGAGACCGGCCAAAGGGGATCGCGCCACGCACATGCTGGGGCGCTGTTGGCTCGCGCGTGCGGTGCCGAGGCCGCGATGGTGGTCAACAATGGCGCCGCCGCGGTGATGCTTGTGTTAGCCGCGCTCGCGACAGGACGCGATGTGGTCGTGTCGCGTGGCGAGCTGGTCGAGATCGGCGGCGGCTTCCGCGTCCCCGAAGTGATGGCCCAGTCGGGTGCCCGGCTCGTCGAGGTCGGCACCACCAATCGCACGCGAGCGAGCGACTACCGCGCGGCGATCGACAACCCGGCGCACGATGTTGCCATCGCCATGCAAGTGCACCAGTCGAACTACCGCATCGTCGGGTTCACCGAAGCGCCCACCACCCGCGAACTCGCCGCGCTCGGCGTTCCCCTCGTTTGCGACATTGGCTCGGGTCTGCTCGATACGTCGTGTCCTTGGCTGACCGACGGGCCACCGAGTTGGCTCGCCGACGAACCCGCAGCTCGGCAAACCTTGGCCGCCGGCGCGGGCCTGGTCACCTTCTCGGGTGACAAGCTGCTCGGCGGGCCCCAGGCCGGCATCATCGCCGGCCGCGTCGAGTTGGTACAGCAGTGCGCTCGCCATCCGCTGGCCCGCGCGTTGCGACCCGGTGGGCTCGTGCTGAGCGCGCTACACCAGCTCGCGTTGCACTACCTCGCTCGCAACGCCGACGCGATCCCCCTGTGGCGCATGGCCACGTTGCCGGTAGCGGCGCTGCGCGCTCGCGCCGAGGCGTACCGGGTCGGCACGGTTGTCGACAGCGCCGCTGTGCCCGGCGGAGGCACCCTGCCGGGCGTCGAGATTCCGAGCATCGCCATCCGCCTAAACGGCGATCACACGCGCGCGCTGCGGGCATGGCGACCGCCGATCATCGCTCGCGTGCACGAACAACACACGCTGGTCGACCTGCGCACCATCGACCCCGCACAAGACGATCACGTGGCCGCCGCGTTGCGCTCACTCGACACAACCACCTGATGCACGTCGTCTCCACCGCGGGTCACGTCGACCACGGCAAGTCCTCGCTCGTGCGCGCGCTCACCGGAGTCGACCCCGATCGGTGGGCCGAGGAGAAGGCGCGCGGACTCACGATCGATCTCGGCTTTGCCTCGACGACGCTGCCGTCTGGTCAAGGTCTCGCGATCATCGACGTTCCGGGCCACACCCGCTTCCTGAAGAACATGCTCGCGGGCGTCGGCGCCGTCGACGCGTGCATCTTCGTCGTGGCCGCAACCGAAGGTTGGAAGCCACAGAGCGAGGAGCATCTCCACATCCTTGAGCTGCTCGGAGTGGCACACGGCATCGTCGTTCTCACCAAGGTCGGCATCGCCGACGATGACCTACGCGAGCTGGCCCGGCTCGATGTGGAAGAACACGTGGCGGGCACATTCCTCGAAGGTGCCGAGATCGTCGAAGTCGACACCGTCGATGGCATCGGCCTCGACGAACTCCGCGACGGCCTCGACCGACTCATCGCCACGACTCCGACCGCGGTCGACAACGCCCGACCGAGGCTCTGGATCGACCGTTCGTTCGCGGCGAAGGGCGCCGGCACGATCGTCACCGGTACCCTCACCGGTGGACGGCTACGCGTCGACGACGTGCTCCAGTTGCAGCCGCAGACTCTCGGTGTGCGCGTGCGCGGCATGCAATCACTGCACAAGGAGCGCACGAAAATCGGGCCCGGCAATCGCGTGGCGCTCAATCTGAGCGGAGTGGCCCGCGAGGACGTCGCGCGTGGTGACGTGCTGGTAGTGGCCGAGCAGTGGCACCGCACCGCTCGCGTCGATGCGTCGCTGCGCGTCCTCGCCGCGCTCGAACACGTCGTGTCGCGACGCGGTGCCTACGTGGCGTACATCGGGTCGGGCGAGCACCCCGTGAAGCTCCGCATCCTCGGGCCGGCATCGATCCATCCGGGCGACGCCGGCCTGGTGCGATTGCACCTACCGGTGGCGTTGCCGCTGCTGCCCGGCGATCGTTTTGTGCTGCGCGAAAGTGGCCGCAACGAGACGGTCGGCGGCGGCGAGATCCTCGACGTCGCGCCGGTGCTTCCCGCCTCACGAGCGCGGCCCGATCGCTCGATCGCGCGGGTAGTCGCCGAGCGCGGCTGGATCGAAGCCGACCAACTCACCCTGCTCGTTGGCGAGCCGATCACGCCAACGGTCGGCACGTGGGTGGTCGACCCCGACGCGCTCGCCGCGGCGCGCGCCGAGTTGCGTGGCCGGATCGAGGACGCAGGCCCGCTCGGACTCGAACTCGCCCGACTCGACGCACGCGCCCGGCTCGTTCTCAGCACGCTTGACGATGTCACCATCGACGGCGGCCGCGTTCGACCGGCTGAGCATGTCGATCCCCTTCGCGATCACCCCTACGTGGCCGCGCTCGAAGCGGCACTGTTCACGCCTCCTGAGCCGGTCGGTGTCGACCGGGCCGAACTTCGCGAACTCGTACGTCACGGCAAGGTGGTCGACATCGACGGCGTCTTCTACGCCGCCCTCGCCGTTGACGCCGCAGCACAACGCTGCGTGCAATTGTTGATCGCTCACCCCGATGGCTTCACGGTCGCTGAGTTCCGCGACGCCGTGGGCAGCTCGCGAAAGCACACGCTGCCGCTGCTCGGGCGACTCGACGAGACGGGCATCACGCGGCGCCGCGGTGACGTGCGCATTGGCGGCCCCCGTCTGCCTGCGACCTGAGACGGTGGCTACACCGATTCGCGGATCAACAGCGTGCGGCGTTCGAGCTCGTTGAGGCCGCCCCAGATGCCATGCGGTTCGCGGATGCGAAGGGCGTAGTCGAGGCAATCCCTGCGGACCGAACAGGTCGCGCAGATGCCCTTGGCCCGCTGCTCCCGTTCGAGCTTTTCATCTTTCCGCTCGAACTGAGCCGGCGGGAAGAACATGATGGATTGTGGCCCCCGACAAGCCGCTCGCACCTGCCATTGGTGGTCAGATAGCTGTGCTGTCACAACGTCTCCCCCGGTTCAGATCGGAACATAGCCCCGTGACCTTCCGCCTGACAAACCCCATCCACGCGCTGAAGCGCGCCAGGCGCTACGCTTCCCCGCTCTCTTTGGAGGCTACCGGCTCATCCTTCGAGGTACGACGCTCGCGGTAGTCCCGCGCGGCGCCTTCTTCGGGTTCGATCTCGAGGATCAAACCGACGATCTCGGCCACGCGAATCGAGCCGCCGGCCGCGACGGGCGTAGCCCGATTGGTCCGGGCCCGCCACAAGGCATCGCGCACCCGGACGAGACCCTCGGGGTTGATCGCCGTCTCGGCGACGCCGATCTCACCGATCATCCAATCGCGGCCGATCGTCGGCGTGGAGAACCGCGTACGCACGATGGCGGGCATGCCCGAAATCATGCCCAGCGCGAAGCCGCCGACGCCGACGATCACGGTGAGCCACGGCACGGCTATGCCGTCGTAGAGATACAGCGAACCAACCACGCTGGCTGCCAACCCGACGCCGGTCCAGAACCGCGGCACCCCGGTTTGGACATCAATGGCGTAGCCGAACGCGGCAAAGATGAGCAGTCCGACCGCCCACGGGCGCGTAGGGAGCACAGCGAAACCGTACGAGCCGAGCAGCAGGCACAACGCGCCGCCGACACCCGCGAGACCCACCCCGGCGGTGAACAACTCGAACACCAAGAGCCCCAGCCCGACGAGGAAGAACAGGTACGCAACCGGCGGGCTCGACACGGTGTGCATCATTTTGCGACCGATGGTCAGCTCGCTGAACAGCACCGGTGTCACGGGTTCGCGACGCGGCCCGTCGCCGTGATCGACGACCTTCGTGTCAACACCTTTCAGATCAACGATGAAGTCACCAATCACGGGTGCGGCCTTCGCGATGCCCAGCGTGGCGGCCTCGTCGGCGCCGACCGTTTCGGTGAGGAGTTTCGGTACGCGACCACCAAAGTCACCGCCGGGCGTGGCGATCTCACCCAGATTGCCGAGGTGCGACCCCGCTGAAATGCCCACCGATGACGTCAACGACACGAGCTGGGCAACGCGGCCCCGCACGCTCGCGCCTGAAGGCCCAACCCACGCGGACACCGGAACCGTGGCATCGCGCACGGTCGCAGCGAGACGCTGGAACTGCGCATTGGACAGCACCGATCGACCGCTCTTGACCTGCAGGACCA
The DNA here is from genome assembly GCA_043738925.1 of Actinomycetota bacterium. Lineage (GTDB taxonomy): Bacteria > Actinomycetota > Acidimicrobiia > Acidimicrobiales > WLNW01 > WLNW01. The sequence continues at coordinate 199 of JAYUFA010000085.1, read as the reverse complement.
CCACGGCATTGGCCCGCTCCGCCCCAGCGATCTGCGACTCGATGAACTGCGCGAGGTTCGGGTCGAGCAGTCCGGTGACCTTGACGATCACCACCTCTGACGCGCCCGGTTGCGCATCGGAGCCGCCCGTCGCTCCGCTGGTCGTCTGCGCGCCGGCTGCACTCGCCGCGGCGAGCACAATGCCTACGGCAACGAGCAC
>JAYUFA010000084.1:0-18219 GCA_043738925.1 Actinomycetota bacterium | reverse complement strand
CGAGGCGTTCACTCCGGTGGCGGTTGCGGCGCAGCGTCGCCTGGGTATCGACACCGATCGCCTCAACGTCAACGGGTCGGGCTGCGGCCTCGGCCACCCGATCGCCGCCACCGGTGCACGTATGGTGGTGACGATGCTGCACGAGCTCGCTCGTCGCGGTGGCGGGCTCGGTTGCGTGTCGATGTGTGCCGGCGGCGGCATGGGCTCCGCGATGGTTCTTGAGGTCGGCGCACGATGACCGTGCGCCCTCCCTTGCCTGCGATCACGCCGTGGAATCGCTTCTATTGGACCGCTGGTGCCGAGAACGTGCTGCGGATGCAGCGCTGCGTTGCCTGCGAGCGCCTGCAACATCCGCCGATGCCGCGGTGCGCGCTGTGTCATCACGCCGAGCTACGTGTGGTGGATCTCAGCGGACGCGGTGTCGTCGAGGCGTTCACGATCAACAGTCAGCCGTGGCATCCGGCGTTCACGCCGCCCTATGCGATCGCGATCGTCGCGGTTGAAGAAGACCGCGCGGTTCGCATCACCACCAACATCGTGAATGTCGACCTCGCCGACGTCGCGATTGGCATGCCCGTGCGTGTGGTGTTCGACCAACGCGACGATGTGTGGTTGCCGCTGTTCGAGCCCGATCCTGCGCACACCGTTCGTGATCCCGCCCGGGCCGAAACGCATGTGCCGTCGCACGACGCGGACCGCACGCCTCGGGCGTTTCACGCGCCACGTGCCGACACCAAGTTCGAGCGTGACGTGGTGATCAGCGGGATCGGCATGTCCGACGTCGGCCGTCGCCTTGGTCGCGATCCGCTCGGGCTCATGGTCGACGCATGCCTCGCGGCCATCGAGGACGCGGGGCTCACCGTCGACGACATCGACGGCTTGTCGTCCTATCCCGGCGGCTCGATGGGCCTGAGCGGCAGCAGCGGCGGCGGTATCTTCTCGCTCGAAGAGGCGCTGCGGGTGCGGCCCACGTGGTTCGGCAGCGGTATGGAGACTTCAGGCCAGACGGGCGCGGTCGTGAACGCGATGCTCGCCGTGAGCGCAGGGCTCAGCCGTCACGTGGTGTGCGTGCGTGGTGTGTGGGAGTCGACCTACCAATCACTGGAGCGTTCGGGCGAGCTGCGCGGCAGTGGTTCGTCGCGTCTGACGGGTGAGATGGAATGGCGCTTGCCGTATGGCGCGTTCAGTGCCGCAAACTGGATCGGGATGATGGCCAATCGCCACATGCAGACCTACGGCACCACCCGCGAGCAACTCGGCGCGATCGCGCTGAACGCGCGCGCCAACGCGATGCTGAATCCGAGCGCCGTGTATCGCGATCCGCTCACGATGGAGGAGTACCTGAGCGCTCGACCGGTGACCACGCCCTTCGGCTTGTACGACTGTGACGTCCCGTGCGATGGCGCGGTCGCTGTGGTGGTCTCGCATGTCGACACGATGCCCGACTTGCGGGCTCCTGTGGTGCGTGTCGAAGCGGTTGGCACCGCGCTCGGCGAACGGTTGTCGTGGGATCAAGGGACGCTCTTGCACGAGCCGCTCCTCGAAGGCGCGGCGCGCCATGCGTGGAGCCGCACCGCGCTGAAGCCGCGCGACATCGACGTGATCGAGTTGTACGACGGTTTCACGTTCAACTGCTTGTCGTGGTTGGAGATCCTCGGCTTCTGCGACCGTGGCGAGGGCGGTCCGTTCGTCGAAGGTGGCGCGCGTATCGCCCTTGACGGCGAGTTGCCGCTGAACACGCATGGCGGGCAGCTCTCGGCCGGTCGCTTGCACGGCTGGGGCTTCCTGCACGAGGCGTGCGTGCAGCTGCGCGGCGAAGGCGGTGCGCGGCAGGTGTCGAAACAGCCCGAAGTCGCGTTGCTCTCCGCCGGCGGCGGTCACCCCGGCGGCGTGATCATCTTGACCCGCGACCGCTGATCAGTCAGTACGACCGGCGGCCTTGCGGAAGGCAGCGACGATGCCCGCATAGGTGTCGAACGCCGCACTCGCGTCGTTCGTCACCGAAATGGCCATGCGGAAGTCGGTCACGCCTCCTGCGGCCATCGCGGGAACCTTCGCCATCGTGGCGTCGAGGTCCAGCGTGCCGTCATCGCGCTTTACCGACCCGATTGGGCCCACGACCTGCATGCCATCGAAGGAGCCACCGGCGGCTTCGACGAGCGCCCGCATCTCGACGATGGCATTGACGATGTCGCCCTGCGCGTCGCCCCAGGGAATCCAACCACTGCCGAAACGCGCGATGCGCCGAGCGACCATCGGGTTGACGGTGCCGGATATCCAGATGGGCACGCCACCCGGTTGTAGCGGTTTGGGCATCGAATGGATGGCCTCGAACGTGAGGTACTGATCGGAGTAGTTGGCGCGGGTCTCGCGCCACATCGTCTGCAAGACAGCCAACGTGTGATCGAGCAACTTCCCGCGGCCCTCGAACGCGAGGCCCATGGCGTCGTATTCTTCCTTCTGCCAGCCGACGCCGACGCCGAGATCGATGCGTCCGCCGGAGAGCACATCGAGTGTCGACAGCGTCTTCGAGAGCACCACCGGTCGTCGTAGCGGGGCGATGAGGATGTTGGTGCCGAGCCGTACGCGCTTGGTCATACCCGCGACGACCGACAGCAGCGTGACCGGTTCCAGCCAGTGACCATCAGGCCCGGTCGGTTGCTTGCCGCCTTTGCTGCCGCCGAGCTCGGGCCTACCGTACGCATCGAGGTTCTCGCCGTAGACCACGTGATCGGAGACGACGAGGCGATCGATGCCGGCGCGGTCGGCGGCCTGTGCCCGTTCGAGCAGAAAACTCCACGTGCCTTGATCCTCGGCCGAGAAATTGATGAGGGTCGTGGACAACTGTGGGGATGACGGGTGCGACATGTTGGCTCCGTTCGGCGGTACTGGCGAGTTCGAACTTACCGCACCGGCAGCAGACGCTGATCCCGAAGACGTCCCAGCAGCCTCGCGACCATCTTTGCGGTGTCGACACAAGCGCCGAACCCTGCCTCGCGTAGCTTGATCGTGCTGGCGAGAACCGGAATACCGATCGCCGTTCGATCTCGGTCGAGCAGCATGTCGGCGTAGATCGCGGATTGACCGAGGAACTCGTCGAGATCACGCGGGGCGTGCAACTGGTGACGATCAGCGAGCTCGGACCACCGTTGTGTGCGCGATGCGAAGAACGCTACGAGTGATTGCGGCCGGCTTTCGCCGAGCTCCATGTCGAGCGCCAAGGCGCAGGCCGGCCAGATATCGGGCCAGGTGAACACGTCACCGTTGGTGACATTGAACGTTTCACCGGCTGCATCCGGAGCTTCAGAGCACCAATCGATCACCGCGGCCACGAGGTCGGCGTCGACGGCCTCGCTGACATGGCGGAGTCCGCCCGGATAGTACAGCGGGGCTCCCTCGGCGGCGAGCAACGCGCCATAGGCACCGATGGCGGCCAGCGGATTCATGTTCGACCCGAGCGCCTCGCCGAAGACGATCTGGGGGCGCAAGATGGTGAAGGTGAACCCGCGGTCTGCGGCCCGCTCGCGCAGTGCGTCCTCCTGAGTGAAGTAGAAGTTCGCGTGCGGGTGACGCGGCGACGATTCGCGCAACGGGATCGCCACGGAATGGTCGAGATGCACGCCGTATGCCTTCGTACCCTGCAGCAGTGTGACGTGGCGCAGTCCCGGTGCGTGTTCGATCAAGGCGTCGAGGAGGCCCACGAACATCGTGGTGTTCGCTCGTATCAACTCAGGATCGCTCCAGCCCAAGATGAGCCCGGGTGCTTCTTTGACCGCGGCGTACACGAGGTGGGAAACGTCGCGATGATGCGACGCGAAGGAACGACATGCGTGCGAGTCGGCCAGGTCGACCGGGACATGCTGCGCTGTGCCGAGTGCGATTGGTGCTCGCCGGGACAACGCGAGGACGGTTGCGCCTTGCTTGACCAGCCGGTTCGTAGCGGCAAGACCGATGACCCCTGACGCCCCGGCAACCACAACCGTACGCGGAGCGTTCATCGGCGGCGATCGATGAGGCTCGTGAGCCCCTCGGCCGCATCGTCGTCGTCGGTGCTCACCATGCCGGAACAGTGACGCGGACGATGTCGAGGATCGAGCTGCGGATCGGCCCCGCAGGTTCGCCCATCACGCCGAAGACGAACAACGTGTTGCCGTCGGGCCCTCCGAGTGCACACGCGATCACGGTGTGTCCGAACGCGACGCGGTCGGTGACCTGACCGCCTTCGAGCACACGCACGCATTCCTGCGTGGACTGTGAGGCCACCCAGATCGCACCCTCGCGATCGATCGCTATGCCGTCGGGTTCAACGTCGCCAAGGTGGGCCCACACCCGCCGCGCGCCGAGCGTGCGGTCGGGCAAGATCTCGAAGGCCAGCAGGCGATGAAGGTGTGACTCGGCGACGATGAAGGTGAATGCATCGGCGGTGATCACGGGCCCGTTCGGCGTGATGACGTCCTCGGCGACGACCGCGTAGGTGCCGTCTGGTCGCACGAGGATGATGTTGGCGGGTCGCGCTTCGGCCTCGCCGGTGAAATAGTTGCGCCCGGTGCTGCCGACGTACGCGTTGCCATCACGGTCGACGGCCATGTCGTTGAGAAGGGCGATCGTCACGTCGGCGAGGTCCGCGTGAACGTGAAAGGTGCCATCGGACGCGAGGCGGACGATGCCCGGACGCGCCATGTCGACCACCAATGCATCGCCATCCGCAAGAAAGCCAATGCCTGATGGCCGTGCGTCACCCAGGTCGGCAACGACCGTGCGACGCCCGTCCATGTCGACGGTGTACACCTTGCCGTCAAGGATGTCGGAGAACCACAAGCGGTCGCCGCGCCAGCGCGGCGATTCCCCGAATTGAATATCGTCGAGCAAGCGTCGCGGTTCGTACATCATCGTGAAAAGCCGTTCGTTCAGCTGAACGCCGGGATCACATGCTTGCCCATCAACTCGATGGTCTGCATGACGCCTTCGTGACCGATCTTGTACGGATCGAGCAGGCAGAACACGAGATCGCAACCTGTCGCCTCGTACGCCTTGAACGTTTCGATCGCGTCGTCGGGGCTGCCCGCCACGCACGCGTTCGAATCGAGCAAGTAATCCATCGTGAGGTACTCGAGCGAGCCATCCTTCACGCGATCGGCGGTGCCGGCGAGATAGTCGTACGTGCCAAGTTCCTGCTGCTCTTCGCGGAGCCACTCAGCGACCGAGCCGATGATCTTGGCGCCGTGTTTCGGGTACCAGAGGAACGACTCGGCGCTGCGAGCGATCGACTCCTCACGCGTGGGCGCAACGTTCACCATGGTGAAGCTCGCGGCCTGGTTGTTGATGTACTTGCCGACGGGCGTGGTGCACGCGGCGATGCCACCGCGGTAGATGTCGATGCGGCGCTTCAGTTCCTCGGGTGGTGTGCCCACGCTGAACGACAGCAGCCCGAGGCCCATCTCGCCCACCAGGCGATGTGTCTCGGGGCTGCCCGTTGCGCCCCACAGTGGAGGATGTGGCTTCTGGAACGGCTTGGGCAGCACGCGGCGCTTGGGCATCGACCAGTGCTTGCCTTCGAACTCGTATTCGTCGTTGGTCCAGCAGCCGACGATGTGGCCGAGGGCTTCCTGCCACATCTCGCGTGTCTCATCGGGGTGGATGCCAAAACCTTCGAGCTCGGCGCGCGTGGATGAGCGACCAGTGCCGAACTCGACTCGGCCGTCGGAGATCAGATCGAGCACCGCGGCCGATTCGGCCGAGCGCACCGGATGGTTGTACGGCTTCGGGAGGAGTCGCACCCCATAACCGAGACGCATGTTCTTCGTGCGCATTGCGATTGCGCCGTAGAGCACCTCGGGATTCGAGCAGTGCGAGTACTCCTCGAGGAAGTGGTGCTCAACGGTCCAGAACGAGTGGAAGCCCATCTGATCGCCGAGCACGGCTTGTTCGATCGTGTTCTTGTACGCCCAGTATTCGCTGCGCTCGGTCCACGGACGCGGCACTGGGATCTCGTAGAACATGGCGAACTTCATGCGGCCCCCGTTGGCATCCGACGTGCGGCGGCGATGGTAGCGCGAGGGTCCGAGGGTGGCAGGCCCGCGAGCGACGCGGGCGCATTGGTTCGGAGCGGAGCGGCACACCCAAGGGTGTTGATCGAGTTCGCCACGTTCGCCATCCCCCTACAGGCGGCGACCCGCCCCGAGCAATGTTGTTGCGCGGTCTACTCTGTGAACGAACACGTGTGTGTTCGAAGTGTCATATGCCCCTTGTATGATAAGGGCATGTGATGCCCGACATTCGGTGAGGCTGCACTGCTTGCAGCACGCGCTGCCGTCGTTCACCGGTCCACAAAGGGGTGCCCTGTGGCTGTTGCGAGATGTGAGACGGACGCGCCGAGAGGCGCTCCGACCGATGTGCTGGCGGGGCTCCGCGACGCGATCGACGTGTTGTTGGCGCTCGACCCCGTGGTGCTCGGCGATGGTGACACATTGGTGGCATTGTCGACACAGCTGTCACGGGTCGAAGCGTTGATGTGCCGCCAGTCCGCAGTCTTCGATCGCAGGGGCGAGTGGGCGGCGGTCGGCGCGCAGAACGCGGCGGCGTGGGTCGCGACCAAGACGCGTTGTGACCGCAGCCGGGCGCGCGGCTGGATCCGTGGCGGACACGCCATGAATCACATCGATCTGGTTCGTGACGCGTTCGTGGCCGGTGTCATGGGTATTGACCACGTCGGCGTGTTGGTCAAAGCCCGCGGTCGCAGCAAGCAAACGGCGGTCGCGTTTGGTCGCGAACGAAGCCATGTTGGTCGGCTGGGCGTCGACGTTGAAGTTCCAACAGTTCACCCGCGCTGTAGAAGTGTGGTTACAACACGCGGACGTCGACAACGCCGAGTCCCGCGCCGATCGCCAGCACCGCGAGCGCCGGTTTCATTTGTCGCAGTCGTTTGAGGGCATGTGGTTCGCGAGTGGCACGTTCGATCCGATCGCCGGTCAGATCATTCACGACACGCTCACTCGGATCGACACCGAGCTATTCAAAGCCGATTGGGCTGACGCGAAACAGCGTCTCGGACACGACCCGGTGGACGGCGAACTCGGCTGTACCGCAGCGCAGCGACGGGTTGACGCTTTGGTCGAGATGGCCCGCCGCGCGGAAACTACGCCAAAAGGCGGTCGGCGACCGGCGCCGCTGTTTACGGTGTTGGTCGGTGTCGACGCGTTCGCCCGTGTGTGCGAACTGGCATCGGGCACGATCGTCACGCCGGGCGCTGCGGCGCGTTGGGTTGACGAGTCGATGATCGAGCGGATCGTGTTCGACGCCCCCGATCGGGTTCTTTCCGTCGGAAGCCAGCGTACGTTCAGGGGGGCGTTACGACGCGCGATTACGGTGCGGGACCGGAGGTGTCAACACCCGTTCTGTGACCTACCGGCCGAGCTGTGTCAGATCGACCACATCGAACCGGGGGTACAAGGTGGCGACACCACTGAAGCAAACGGACGCGCATTCTGCGGCTACCACAACCGGCTCCGCGAACAGTGCAACCAAGAACCAACTCGGTTTTCGAACGCAGAATGACCGAAGACGCTCGACGGCCATGGTGAGCGACCGGTGGCGCCAGGTCGTCACCGGCTCGTGGCGCGGTGCTAGACCAAAGGCCTCGCGCGGTCTCACGGCCTGCGACACCGGGGGGATGACGATGTTCGAGTTCGACCCGTTCGACTTTGCGTACTACCGCGACCCGTGGCCGTACTACAAGCAAATGCGCGACGAGCATCCGGTGTACCGGCGCGAGGTGGCGAATCACCGCGTGTGGCCGCACTACTGGATACTCAGTCGCGCGGCCGATGTCGACGAGGGCCTCTCCGACTGGCGTACCTACTCGTCGGCGAGAGGCACGTTGATCGACACTGACATCAGCTTGCTGCCGCCGAACATGTTCAACATGGATCCGCCGCGCCACGACGAGCTGCGCAACATCCTCGCTCGTGTTCTCACACCGAACCGCATCGTCGGTCTCGAGCCGGTCGTGCGCGCCTATGCACGTGAACTCATCGAGAGTGTGCGTGGCGCGGGCACGCTCGACGTCGCGACACAATTCGCGCAGCTGGTCCCCACGATCACGATGTGCACGCTCATGGACCTGCCACGCGAGGATCGTGCGAAGTTCCTCAAGTGGAACCTCGACACGCTCGCAGGCGCCGACTTCACGAGCCCCGAGTCGCTCGCCGCATACGGAGAAATGGCGGTGTATTGGACGGGGCTCGTCGCCGTGCGTCGCGGCGCGCCGGGCAACGACCTGATCTCGCAGATCATCCACACCGAGGTCGACGGTGAGCCGCTGAGCGACGAGGAGATCGGCGGGTTTTGCTCGTTGCTGCATGACGCCGCCCAGAACACCACGATGAACACGATCACGCACGGCGTGCTGGCGCTCGGACGCCATCGCGATCAGCGCGCCAAGCTCGTCGCGGATCCGTCGAAATGGCCTCGGGCGGTCGACGAACTGATGCGCTTCATTTCACCCGTGCAAGGCCTTGCACGCACGACCACGCGCGACGTAGAGCTTCACGGTGTCACGATCCCGAAGCACGACCAGGTGCTTATGTTGTACGGATCCGCGAATCACGATGAGCGTACGTTCGCGAACCCCGAGGTCTTCGACATCGACCGGGCTCCGAAAGCGCACTACGGATTCGGACATGGCATCCATCATTGTCTTGGTAACGCGGTCGCCAAGCTCGAGATCCGGTGCGCACTCGACGAAGTCATCAAGGCGCTCGGCGATTGGGAGATCGACGAGCCGAGCATCGAGCTGAATCAACTCGTACCGACACGCGGGGTCGCGCACGCCCGCATTGCATTCGCCGCAAACTGAGAGGGAACGCACATGGGAGCACTCGTTGGGAAGGTGGCCATCGTCACCGGCGCCGGCTCGGGTATCGGTCGGGCCACGGTGCAGCGGCTCGCCCGCGAAGGTGCATCGGTCGTGGCGGCCGACATCAACCTTGCGACGGCCGAGGAAACGGTCGAGCTCACGAGCGCTGCGGGCGGCAGCGCGATCGCGGTGCAGGCCGATGTTGCCGACGAGGCCGCGGTGAAGGCGATGATCGATGCGACGATCGCGGCGTACGGTCGCCTCGATGGTTTGCACAACAACGCGGCAAACGTGTTCGTGGTGCCCCTTGACCTTGACATCGTCTCGATGGACCTTGCGGTTTGGGATGCCAGCTTCGCTACGAACGTGCGTGGTCCGATGCTCGGCTGCAAGTACGCGATACCGCAGATGCTGAAGACCGGCGGCGGCTCGATCGTGAACATGTCGTCGAACGCCGGGCAGATGGGTGATCTCTCGCGCGTTGCGTACGGTGTATCGAAGGCGGGAGTCGACAGCCTTACTCGCTACGTCGCGACGATCCATGGCAAGCAGGGCATCCGATGCAACGCCATCTCACCCGGTGTCGTCGCCACGCCTGCGCTCGTCAACAACGTGTCGCAGGCCGAGCTCGACATGTTCGAGTCGCATCACCTCACTCCCTACATGGGCACGCCCGAGGACATCGCAGCCGCAGTCGTTTTCCTGATGAGCGAAGACTCTCGGTTCATCACCGGCCAGGTCATCAACGTCGATGGTGGGATGCTCGCGCACACGCCCTTGTTTCAACAGATGCGCGCCTCGATGGACGCGAAATGAGCGACGCCGACGATCACGTACTTGCACAGGACACCGACTTCGCGTTCAATCCGTTCGACCCCGACGTGACGCAGCACATGTGGCCGTTGCTCGCCCGGATGCGCGCCGAGGCGCCGATCAGTCGGCCCGCCGAAGGCATGGCGTTCGTGGCGCGCTACGCCGATACGGCCGAGGTCTTCAAGGACGCCAAACGGTTCTCGAGCAGTGAAGGCTTCCGTGCCCCCGGCGTGATCGTGCCTGAAGCCGAGAGCTTCCTCGGCGAGATTGATCCGCCGCTGCACCCGAAGGTCCGTCGTCTCTTGCTTCGCGCGTTCACTCTGCAACAAGCGAACGCGAGCGAGCCGTGGATCCGACAACGCGTCCGCACCATGCTCGAGGGGTTCTCGGCAAAAGGCGGCGGCGACATGATGCATGACATCGCCACGCCGCTCCCCGCGTCGGTCGCTGCGCATGCGCTCGGTATCGCAGACGAGGATCACGATCAGGTGTCGCGCTGGTGCCACGACCTGTTGCACAGCACGTGGCCTCAGACGAACGCGACGGAGCGTGGCATCGGCATCGGTGGTGGTTTCCCCGAGTTCGCGGAGCTGCTCGACGGTCTCATCACACACCGGCGCAACCTCGGAGCGGACGCTCCCGACGACCTGATGACTCGGATGGTGCAGGCGTCTGACGGCGACGGCTGGCACCTCACCGACGTGCACATCCGAACGTTGGCGGTGAATACGCTCGCAGGGTCGCTTTCGTCGACATACCTGCTCGGCAACCTTTTTTATCGCTTCGTGACCGATCCCGCGAACTTCACCGACGTCTTGCGCTCCGACCCAACCAAGATCCCGCTCGCCGTCGAGGAATCGCTTCGGTTCGAGCCGCCCGTACTGTTCCTGTTCCGCACGGCCAAGATCGATACCGAAGTCGGGGGTTGTCCCATCCGCCGCGGCGAACGGCTCATCACCGGCATCGCGTCTGCCAACCGCGACGAGACGAAGTACGCACATGCCGACGAGTACCGACTCGATCGCGAGACGCTTCCGGAGCACCTCGGCTTCGGCGCCGGTCCACACATTTGTCTCGGCGACCACCTGACTCGCGTGCAGGGCCGCGTGATGCTCGAGGAGATGCTCGCAGTCTTCGGACCCGGTCGATTGCAGCTCGCACCGGGCTACGTCAAACGGCTCGTGCCGATGTTTCTCGAATACGGCCCCGAGACCCTCGACGTGGTGGTGTCTTGACGCAAATCTCGGGGTTCGCTTGCCTGCAAGGCGTGCGCCACTCGTTGGCGGCAATTGCCCAAAGATTGGGGGAGCGATAGCACTACTCGGCCTGGCCGCCGTGTCGCTACGATCACGCCTCGTTGTGACTGCCGCTCCCGCCGCGCCCTCGCCTCGCGCAACGATTCACCGCCAGAGTGCCTCGATTGCGCTCGCGATCGCACCCTTCGGGGTCGCATTCGGCATTGCGGTGCAGCACGCAGGGCTCAGCACGCTCAACGCGGTGGGCTTCTCGACCCTCGTATTCTCTGGCAGCGCACAATTTGCGGCGGTCACAACACTCGGCGCGGGCGGTGGTGTGGTCGCAGCGGTAACCGCTGGCGTACTGCTCAACTTGCGGTCGCTCGCGTTCGGCATGGCGATGGCGCCGGATCTGCGCGGCGCGTGGTGGCGACGAGCGTTGTACTCCCAACTGATGATCGACGAGTCCACGGCCGTCGGTACCGCGCAAGCCGATTCGCGCTGGCGGTGCTACGGCTACCTGTGCGCCGGATGCTCGGTGTTCGTCGTGTGGAACCTGACCACCCTGCTCGGCGCATTGTTGTTGTCGGACGCGGGCGCGCTCGTGCACGACTGGGGCATCGACGCAACGATCCCCGCCGCGTTCCTCGCGTTGTTGTGGCCGCGTTTGCGCGATCGCATCTCGGGCATCGTCGCCGCGGCAGGCGCTGTGATCGCGTTCGGGCTCATTCCGATAGCGCCGGCAGGCGTGCCGATCATTGCTGCTGCGCTCGCGGTGCTACTTGTCATGCGCATGGAACCGGCGCAATGAACGACGCGACGCTCACCATCGTGATCCTTGCCACGATCACGTACGTCTTGAAGGCTGCGGGCCCGATGGTCTTGGCCGGCCGTACGTTGTCGCCACGTATCGAGCGTGTCATCGGGCTGCTGCCTGCGCCGCTGCTCGCCGCGTTGATCGTGACCTCGACCCTGGCGAACGGCGCGAAGTGGTCGTTCGACGCGCGCATTGTCGGCGTGCTTGCTGCGGCGGTCGCCTTGTCGCGGCGCATGCCGTTCGTAGCGGTGGTCATCGTGGCCGGCGCAGCCACGGCGCTTGTACGCCTTGCGTGATAGACGGTGCAGGTGCAGACAGGGGCGGGCATCGACGCGATACCTCGACGCGCGTGGTTCATCCTCGCAGTGGTGTCGCTGTGTTCGGTGCAGAACCCTTTGTCGCAATCGATTCTCAACGTTGCGTTTCCGCGTCTGAGGCTTGCATTCTCCGGCACGCCGGCGGCCACGTTGTCGTGGGTCATCTCGGCCTACGCGATCACTGCAGCCGCGACATTGGTGATCGCCGGCGTCGTTGCCGACCGCTACGGACGGAAACGGGTTTTGCTGATTGGCGCGGTCGGCTTCGGTCTGACGTCGGTGGGCTGCGGTCTCTCGGGAAGTGTCAACGTGCTGATCGCCGTTCGCGTCGTGCAGGCGATCTTCGGCGCGCTGTTGACACCCGCAGGTGCGTCGTTGGTATTGCGAGAGTTTCCGCCGAATCGTCGCGCCACGGCAATCGCAGCATGGGCGTCGGCAGGGTCGGTCGCCACAGCCATCGGCCCCACGCTGGGCGCGCTGCTTGTCGACGAGGGGGGCTGGCGATGGGCGTTTTGGATCAACGTGCCGTTCACGATGCTCGGCGTTGTGTTGGTGCACCTGTTCGTCAGCGAGACAACGCGCGAAGACAAGCGGTTCCCTGATCTGTGGAGTGCGCCGCTGTTGATGGTGTCGGTGACCGGCATCATCCTGGGCGTGTCGCAGAGCGCACGTTGGGGTTGGGCCGATGCCAGGACGCTTGGCAGCATTGCCATCGGCATCGCGATCGGTGCGGTTTTGCTGCGTCGCTCGGCGCGTCATCCGCGCCCGCTGCTTGATTTGGAGCTCTTTCGTTTCGGGCCGTTTCGCATCGCCAACATCGCGTCGATCGTGTTCGGTTCAACCTTCTTCGCCATCTTCTTCGGCCTACCCCGCTTTACGCAGGACGTCTGGCACTACAACGTGCGCGAGGCAGGCCTGCTGCTCCTGCCGATTCCGATCACAGGCATGCTGTTCAGTGGCCTCGCGGGGCGCTTCGCCGACACGCACGGACACCGTCCGGTGATGATGACCGGCGGCGTACTCGAGTGCATCGGTGGATTGTTCTTGTGGCTCGGGGTGACCGGTCGTCCGAACGTCACGCTGTGGCTTGTCGCACTGTCGTTCGTCGGTCTGGGCACGTCGCTGATCTGGCCGGCGATCTTCGGCAACACGGTGATCGGTGTTCCACCCGATCGATACGGCGAGGTGACAAGCATCAACCAAACCGCGCAACGCATGGCCAACGCTGGCGGCACGGCGATGGCGGTTTCGTTGGTGGGCGAAGCCTCGTTCGTCGGGGTGGGGCCATACACCCGTGTGTTCGCCGTTGTCATCATCGGGGGAGCAGCAGCAGTGGTTCTCGGGTGGTTCATGGGTGATCGTCGGCCGGCAGGGAACACCGCGATCTCGGCGGCGGCGGCGGTCGGGTAGCGTCGCCGACGCACAACGACGATGGGCAGTTGATGGCGATACATCCAAGGGTGAGCGTCAACCCGATGACCACGATCGCGATGCCGTTGCAGGACGCTGTCGATCTGTGGGTCACCCTCGGCACCACGCGTGTCGGGCTGAACGCGATCCAACTCCATGCGATGGGATGGACCGAGGCCGTCGACATCGTTCAACGCGCAGGTCTCGACGTCGTGTACGTCAACTACGGACCATCGGCGCGCGTCGACGATGCCGAGGGTTGGCGCCACGACGAGGCCGTCCTCCTGAACGCGGTCGACGCGGCCGCCGCGCTCGGCGCGCCCTGTGTCTACCTCTGCACTGGTTCGCCCGGCGCGTGCTTGTGGGAAGAAGCGGTGACCCATCTTGGGCGGCGACTCGCCCCGGTGGTCGACCATGCGCTCGAACGCGGTGTTCGCATCACGATCGAGCCGTGCGTGTCGTCACGCCCCGAGCTCGGGTTCCTGCACACGGTTCGTGACGCGCTCATTGTCGCCGAGCGTTTCGACATCGGCGTGTGCGTCGATCTGTATGCATGCTGGATGGAACCTCACCTCGAATCGTTGTTGCGCGATCATCTCGACCGCATCGATCTTGTGCAGATCAGCGACTTCGTCATCGGCACCTTGGCGCAACCCAATCGATGGGTACCCGGAGATGGTGATCTGCCGCTCGGTGCGCTGCTTGATCTCCTCGCAGCCTCGGGCTACGAAGGTGTGATCGATCTGGAATTGCTGGGCCCGCGCATAGCAGAGGAAGGCGCCGCGTCGGCATTGCGACGCGGCACCGATTGGTTGACGCGCGAGCTGAACGCTCGCGGTATGTAGTCCGAGCGGGCGTTGCGCTCGCGATGTGTAAACGGGGGATCGTATGGAGCTTCGCTTTGACGACAGGGTTGCCATCATCACCGGCGCCGGGGGAGGGCTCGGCCGCGCGCACGCGCTTGAACTCGGACGGCGCGGCGCACGTATCGTCGTCAACGACCTCGCGGTGCCTATCGGTTCGGCCTCGCCCCCGCGCGCGGAGGCGGTCGCGGCCGAGATCCGCGACGCAGGTGGTCAGGCCGTAGCCGATGCCCACGATGTGCTCGACGGTGAGGCCATCGTGGACACTGCGCTGCAAGCCTTCGGGCATGTCGACATCGTCATCAACAACGCCGGCGTCGCGGGCGGTGGTCCAATTGTCGGAGGCGATCCGGCGTCGTGGGACCGCACCATCAGCACGACCTTGCACGGCAGCATCGCGGTCACGCGGGCGGCGTGGCCTCATCTCGTGACGTCCGGCGCGGGCCGCGTGATCATGACGTCGTCGAACGCGAGTTTCGGAGGCGCAGGAACAGCCGCGTACTCCGCGGCGAAGGCATCGATGATCGGCCTGACGCGATCACTTGCTGCGGAGGGCAAGGCAGTCGGCATCACGGTGAATGCGATCATGCCCGCGGCGTGGACACGACTCACGCAGTTGTTGCCAGCCGGGTGGTTGACCGAGTTGCTCGACGATCGCTTTCCGCCGGAGGCTGTTGCGGCGTTCGTGGTGTGGCTGTGTCACTCGTCGACAACGATCACCGCCGAGTCGTTCTCCGTGGGTGGTGGGCGGGCCGCGCGCGTCGCGCTGGTCGAAGCCAAAGGTGCTGTCGTCGACGAGCACACTCCCGAGGCGTGGGCCGCGGCCGCCGACATGGTGCTCGATCTCGAGGGCTATGGAGCACCGGTCGACATGATCGACGAAGTTCGCTGGCAGATTGCCAACCTGGGTACCGACTCCCGGCCCGGGTCTTGAGCACGCGCGCGTCGTAGGATCGGGCGATCCGCGCATCAGGAGGCCCCGCTGTGCCCACACCAATCTGCGAGCGACTCGGTATCGAGTTCCCCATCTTCGCATTCAGCCATTGTCGTGACGTCGTTGCCGCAGTCACCAACGCCGGCGGCTTCGGCGTGCTCGGCGCGCTCGCGTACGAGCCCGAGCGGCTCGAGATCGAACTCAACTGGATCGACGAGCACGTGAAGGGCAAGCCGTATGGCGTCGACTTCGCGATGCCGGCCAAGTATGTGGGCAAAGGTGGCGGCGCGGAGGCAACACCGGAACACCTGCTCACCTTGATCCCGCAGGGACATCGCGATTGGGTGCACAAGATGCTCGACGACGCAGGCGTGCCTCGTTTGCCCGCCGACTTCGAGCGCGGCGTGCCGAAGGCTGCGGGCTTGAATGTCGACGCAGAAGGTCCCGGTCAGCTCGAGGTCACGCTGAGCCACCCGTTGGTGAAGATGGTTGTCAACGCGCTGGGTCCACCACCGAAGTACGTGCTCGATCAGTGTCATGAGCGTGGTGTGCTTGTCGGAGGCCTCGTGGGTTCGAAACAGCACGCCGAGCGCCAGGTCGCGCAAGGCGTCGATGTCATCGTCGCTCAGGGCACCGAGGCCGGTGGGCATTGCGGTGAGATATCGACCATGGTGCTCGTTCCCCAGGTGGTCGACGCGGTGGGCCCCAACGTGCCGGTGCTCGCCGCGGGTGGCATTCTCGACGGCCGACAGATGGCCGCCGCGCTCGCGCTCGGCGCGCAAGGCGTATGGACCGGTTCGATGTGGCTACTGTCGGCCGAGGCAGACATGCAGCCGGAAGTCACCGAGAACCTGTTGGCGGCCACGTCGAGCGACTTCGTGCGGGCACGGGTCATGACCGGCAAGCCGGCACGTCAGTTCCGCTCGGCGTGGGTACAGGCATGGGACGAGCCCGGCGCCCCCGAGCCACTGCCGATGCCGTTGCAGGGGCTCCTGTACGGCGAGGCGGCGGCGCGCTTCACGCGTTCGCACATCAAGGCATTCGCGGGTCACCCGGCCGGACAGATCATCGGAAGCATGACCAGAGTGCGCCCCGCGAAGGACCTGGTGCTGGAAATGGTCGAGGGTTGGATCGATACGACGAGGAAGCTCGAAGGTCTCCTGGCCGAGTAGTGCGGTGTGGCCGCGTCGCCTCTCCTCGGTCGGCGCGGTGCTATGCGAACGTGATCACGCCGCGGGTCACACGCCCGTGGTGCAAATCATTAAGAGCCTGCGGGGCATCGTCGATGTGGTAGCGCGCGTCGACGATGCCGGCGAGATCGAGCCGTCCGGCACGGTACAGCTCGATGAACTCCGGGATGTGGCGACGCGGGTGGATGGAACCGCCGTAGGTGCCGGTAAGCGTCCGCTGACGTAGCAACGCGGTGGTGTTCAGGGTTATCTCGACCACACCCAACGCGCGGCCGATCACCACGCACGTGGCGCCCGGTCGCGTCGCGGCGATCACCTGGTCGAGCGTGCCGGTGACACCCGCAGCATCGAAGCCGTAGTCAGCACCGCGACCGCCGGTGAGTTCGAGCACACGCGCCACAACATCGGTTGTGGTGGCGTCGAGGCCGTGCGTGGCTACGCCGAGCGACAGAGCCTTGTCGAGCTTGTGCGACAAACGATCGACGGCGATCACCGTCGTCGCACCGCAGAACGTGGCACCCATCATGGTCGACAGACCAACCCCACCTGAACCGATGACGACCACGCTCGAACCCGGCTGCACGTCGGCCCGCACGATGGCCGCGCCGAGGCCCGTGCTCATGCCACACGCGAGTCCGCACACCACGTCGAGGGGAACGTCGCTGCGGATCGGTACGACGAAGCGTTCCGGCACGATCGCGTACTCCGCGTAGCTGCCTTGGTAGTGCAAGGTGTGCACCGGCGAGCCACCCATCGACAGACGCGTTGTGCCATCGAGCATCTTGCCGGTGAAGAACGGCGCGTTCTCGCAGAGCGCGTGGTCGTTCCGTAGGCACTGGAAGCAGTGCTCGCACGGCCCGATGATCGAGCACACGACGTGCTCGCCTACCTGTACCGACGAAACGCCGGGGCCGATCTCCACGACGACGCCCGCAGCTTCGTGACCGAGCACGATCGGATAGGGCACCGGTACCTGGCCGGTCGTGAAGTTGAGATCGGTGTGGCACACACCGACCGCCGCGACCTTGATCTTCACCTCGGCCGCCTTCGGTGATGGCTCGTCGATGTCCTCGACGCGCACGTCCCCTGGCCCGTAGCAAACGACCGCCTTCATCGCGCACCAGCGGCGAGCGCTGCATCGGCGCGTAGCATCTGGCCCGGTCGCTCGCGCATCGACGTCACACGCGACTCGCCGTGCTCGGTCAACGCGACACCATTGACAAACACGAAGTCGATGCCCGATGGCGCGTCGGCAATAAGACGTTCCTCGTCACCCGGTAGATCACGCACGCGGGTGAGCGGGCCCGGGTCGACGGCATCGAGGTCGAAGATGACGAGATCGGCGGCAGTACCCGCAGCGATACGCCCGCGATCGGTGATGCCGTACAACGTTGCAAGCTCTGCGGTGAGCTTGTGCACAGCCTCCTCCAGCGTGAACGCGTTGCGGTCGCGCACCCAGTGGGCGAGGAGTTCGGTCGGCATGTTCGCGTCGCACAGCTGCGCGACGTGCGCGCCCGCGTCGGACTGGCCGAACACCGCGTTGGGTTGTCGCATCAGTTCGATCACCGCCTGTTCGTCGTAGTTGCTGAGCGTCACGAGAAACCGCGTTTCGAGATCGTCGGCCAGCGACAGATCGCACAACACGTCGATCTCGGTGCAGTTGCGTTCGCGCGCAATGGACGCCACATCGTGTCCGATGAGATGCGGGTTCGCCTTGGTCTCCGCGACGAGGAACTTGTCCCAGATCACCGGCGGCTTCACGGCCGGCACCTGCCGCGCGGCTTCA
>JAYUFA010000083.1:0-6889 GCA_043738925.1 Actinomycetota bacterium | reverse complement strand
GGATTTTTCGTCGATGCCGCACCGAGCGAGCGACACAAGATGGTCGAGAGCGGCCTGCGCACCCTCGCGCAGTTCCATACGCTTGATCATCGCGCCGCGAACCTCGAATGGCTCGTGCCGCCAGGCGTGCAAGCGGGTACGCGCCAACAACTCGACGTGTGGGAGAGCTACGCACGACGCGAGTTGGGCGACCGCCGTCATCCGCTGTTCGAGGAGGCCATCGCGTGGTTGCGCTCACGGATCCCCGACGACCCGTTCGTGTGTCTGTGTTGGGGCGACCCTCGGCCCGGCAACATCATCTGGCGCGACTTTCAACCGGTGTGCCTCACCGACTTCGAAGCAGTGTCGATCGCGTCGCCTGATCAGGATCTCGGCTGGTGGCTCATGTTCGACCACTGGGTGCACGAGACATATGGCATTGCCCGGCTCGACGGCGAGCCGACACGCGATGAGCAACGCGCGATGTACGCGAAGTTCGCCCGGCGCGACATTCCGAGCACGACCTTCCACGAGATCTTCGCGGCGACCCGGTACACCGCGATCGTGGTTCGTGTGATGAACCGATCGATTGCCCGAGGCGAGACCACGATGTACCCCGACCTGTGGCTCAACAACCCAGCGACGATCTGTCTCGAGGACCTGCTGAGCCACGTCCGCTAAGCCACGTCTGCTGAAACTGCCAACGCCGAGAGCGAGCCACGATGACGACCCACAACGACGACGAGTTCCATCAGCCCACCGACGACAACCCCGAGTGGACCGAGACCTGCTGGTTCACGTTCACGGTGCCCGCGCGGCGCATGTCTGGTCAGCTCTACCCGTTCTTCCGTTTGAACCAACAGGTCACCGCCGGGGGTGCGTACTTTTGGGACGACCATGGCAGCGAGATGTGGAACTGCCTCTACGCGAAGAACCATTGGCACCTGCCGATCCCCGCGCAGCCGTTGTCGAATCTCACGTTGGCCAATGGAATTCACTACGAGTGCCTCGAAGCACAGCATCGTTACCGCGTGCGCTTCGACGATCCCGATGACGGCGAACTGCACGTCGATCTCGAGTTCACGTCCGTGCTACCGCCGAACTATCTCGGTGAGCATCACCTCGATCAACCGGGTCGCTACGTCGGCACCATCGTGTTGCGCGGCGAGACCATTTCGGTGGACTCGTTCGGCTTCCGTGATCGCTCGTGGGGACCGCGCTCCCAGTTCGGCGCCGGGTTGTCGTCAACCGGCGCCCGCAACGGCGGCTACAGCTACGCGACCGCGTCCGCGAACGACGCCTTCCACACGATCACCATGGACTTTGGGACGGGCTGCAACAGCATCCACGGCTATCTTCTGCGCGACGGGGAATGGGCCAAGCTCGCCTCGGCGACACGAGAGGTTGTTGAGCGCGATCCTGGCACCGGCTACCAACGGCGAGTGCAAATCACCGGCGTCGATACTCTGGGTCGCGAGTTGCACGCGCAAGGTCGTTGCTTGAACCAGTTCGCGTTCCCGATCAACCCGAATCTGTTCACGATCAACTGCCTGACCGAGTGGACCTTCGGTGACGTCACCGCGTATGGCGAGGATCACGACAACTGGAGCGCGGCCGGCATCCGCTCGTTTACTCGTCGCTTCCTCGGCTACGAGGGCTGACCGACTCTTCGCAACTGTTGCCATTCATCGAATTTGCTTTCGCACACATGGGGGAACGTCATGGTCGACACGTCGGGATGGTTGCGGCACCGCACCTGGTTCGTGGTTGCGTTGTCAGCCGAGATCGACGATGGCGGTATTCATCGTGGCGAGCTGTTCGGCGAACGACTCGTGGTCTACCGCGATAGCCAGGGTCGTCCTGTGGTTCTCGGCGCGCGTTGTCCGCACATGGGCGCAGACCTTGCGCTGGGCGATGTGATCGGCGACGACATCCGCTGCACGTTCCATCACTTCTGCTTCGGACCCGATGGACGCTGCACAAGCATTCCGTCCGACGACCGCATCCCGTCGGCCGCACACGTGCCGAGCTTTCCCGCGGTCGAACGTTGGGGCATGGTGTGGGCATTCAACGGCGTCGAGTCGGAGGGCGAGCCACCGGGCATCCGTGGCTACGACGACACCGGGCTTGCGGTGCGGGCGCGTCGCACCGACGTGTTCCCGGTCGAACCTTGGGTGATCCTCGGCAACTCGTTCGACTTCCAACACCTGCGGTATGTGCACGCTCTTCGCTTCGACGACCCTGACCCAATCACGTGGCACGACAACGGTTGGGTCGAGTACGACGTGCCGTTCGACTCCGACGCCATTGGCATGTTCGAGCAACGAATTCGCGTGAGCGGCACGAACACGGTGTCGTATGTGACCACCGGATCGGTCGACAGCATGGGCATGTTCACGAGCACGCCGTGCATCGCCGGCTCTCAGAGCTACTACCTCGCGGCCACACCCCGCGACGGCACCGCGGCGGAGATCGAGGCCCGCCTCGTGTTTCAGGAAGGGTTCGCCGACGCACTCCTTGTCGACGACATCCGAGCGTTCACCGGCATGCAATTCCGCGAAGGTGCGTTCGTTGGGGCAGATCGTCACCTTGTTCGCTGGTTCCGTCACGCCCGTACGTTCGCCGAGCACGCGAGCTGACCTCTTTGTCAGGCAATCTCGATCCAGCCGTAGGTGCTGCACAGCCCAGACGCGTCGATCGACAAGAACGCCGAGATCATCACAATCGCGACGATGCGCTTCCACCGGCGCCCGGTGCGAACACGACCGGACGGCGCTGGCATGTACCACCCGGGCAACAGCGCTGATTCGTCGTTGCCGAACAGATCCCACACCGACACCGCGTCGTCGAGCACCTCCGTGTTCGGGTCAGCCGCGAGGGCAAGGGCGGCGAGTTCGTCGTCGGTGACGTGTTCGATCGCGATCATGAAGTCACTCCGGTAGCGCCTTGTTGAGCGGATGGCCGGCGGTGGTCCAGGCCGTCAGCATGTCCATGAACTCTTTGCCCATCGGGTCCTTGTTGCGCATGCGCATCGAACCGCGGCGGATGGTGAACTGCGCTGGCGCGAGCTCGCCGGCGCGATCGAAATGCGGTTCTGCGTCGTCATTGTCGCCACGGTCGGCCAGGAATCGAGCGAGTCCGAACTCGGCGCGGGCCAGTTGGTCGTCATCGCTCGGCAACTCGAGGTGGGCGCGCACGCGGTCGCTGCTGAGGTGCTTACCGTCACGCACCCACTGATACAGCAGCTGCTTGTGGGTGTTTGCGTCGACTCCGGTGAACTCGATGAAGTCGTTCGAGCCGAAGGCGACGTCCTTCGGGCGCACGAGCCGACCGGCTTCGTCGATCCACAGCACGGTGGGCACCTGATCGATGTTGTACAGATCGGCGAGCAGCCATGTGGTGTCGACGAGCGACGGATGCGTTGGTGCCGCGGCTTTGATCCACTCGCTCGGCTCATCCATGTTGCGATCGAGCGCGACAGTGATCACCACAAAGCCGAGGGCCTTGAGTTCTTCGTACATGGCCTGCCAGACCGGCAGGTCGTATCGACAACCTCACCAACTGGCCCATGCGACGAGAAACACCTTCTTCCCCTTGTGTTCGCTGAGGCTGTGCATCCGACCTTCGAGATCAGGAAGCGTGAAGTCGGGAGCGATCAACGAGTCGAGCGCTGCAGTCCGCGTCGCCGCGCTCTCACCGAGAAACGCGGCGTGTGCGGTGGTATCGAGAGCGAGCGGCCGGCGAAGCACGCGAGCGAACGCCGCGAGGTCGACACGCTCGTCGACGTCGAGACCAGCGCCTGGGCCGACCGGAACGCACACGTCGCCGCGGCACAAGCCTTCGGGCTTGCGATCCCATCCCGTCGCGCCCGCGAGTGTGGCTCGGTCGACGAGTACGCGGTGGCCGTCGATGTCCGCATCGAATGCGTGCACGCCGCCGGGCTCGAGAAGGGTGAAGGTCGCCATGATCGAACAGTATCGGACGAGCTACGAATCGATGGCGCGGAAGCGCACGAGGGTACCGGGGGACAGCAGCGCAGGTTCGGCGCGCGTCGGGTCCCACAGCACGGCATCGGTGCGGCCAAGAAGGTTCCACCCGCCGGGCATGTCGCGCGGGTATACGCCGCAGTAGCCAGCGGCGACCGCCACCGACCCGGCGGGTACGCGTTGCCGCGGACTTGCGAGGCGAGGCATCGTTAGGCTCGGATCGAGGCCTGACAGATAGGCGAACCCCGGCGCGAAGCCGCAGAAGGCGCTTCGGTAGAGCGCGCCACTGTGGAGCCGGATGACGTCTTGTTCGCTGAGGCCGCACCGTGACGCGACGACCGTGAGGTCGAGGCCGTCATAGCGGACGTCGATGGTGACGACGATCGTGTCGACCGATTCGTGTGGTGCGGCGTTTGCGGTCGGACCGAGCTGAAGACGAGTAAGCAGGCTGTGCAGCGTGAGTACACCGAGCACCCCGGGATCGACGACCACGAGCACGGTGCGCGCCGCCGGCACGATGTCGATGACCCCGTCGGGTCGTTGTACTCGGAGCGCGGCGTCGTAACGAGCGACCTCAGCCGCGTCGACGCACTCGATGAGCAGCGCTCGATCGCCGTACGGCAAGATGCGCACGGTGGTGCGTCAGACGAACGGGCGCAGCGCGACGCCCTGGGCAACAAGCGCGGCACGTACCTGCTGTGCGGTGACCACCGCGTGCGGCGTGTCGCCGTGCACGCACAGACTGTCGACAGACAAGACAACACGCTCGCCGGAGGATGCTGCGAGCGACCGCGTGACGACGATCGACATCGCTTGGGCAACGCATTCCTGGCTGGTCCCGTGCACTGCACGCGGCTCGGAGCGTGGCGTCAGCGTGCCGTCGTGCCGATAGGAACGATCGACGAAGCCCTCGTAGGCAACGCGAAGGCCCGCGACGACGGCCAACTCCGACGCGATGGAACGAGGCGCTGCGAGCAGTACAAGGTTCGAGTCGTGCGCGGCGACGGCCTGAACGAGTGCGGATGCGTGATCCAGGTCGTGCGCCGAGCGGTTGTACAACGCACCATGGGCCTTCACGTAGCGCACCGTTGTGCCGGCCGCGCATGCGATGTCGGCGAGGGCGATCAGCTGCGCGACCACGTCCTCGACAAGCTTGGGCACGGTGACATCAACGTCGCGCCGACCGAAGCCTTCTCGATCGTCGTAGCTCACGTGGGCGCCGACCACGACACCGTGCGCGACGGCGAGCGCACATGCAGAGCGCATGGTCTCGCCATCGCCGGCGTGAAAGCCGCATGCCACGTTCGCGCTGGTTACGACGCTCATCATCGCCTGGTCGATCGCGCGGCCAGCGTTACCGGTGATCTCACCGAGGTCGGCGTTGAGGTCGATGCGCAGACGTTCGGTCACGCGGTCACGAGACGTCGATGCGATACAACTGCGCCGCGTTGTCCTGGAGGATCTTGCGCATCACCTCGGGACCGAGCTGCGCCTCGAGCGACGCAACCTGACCCAGCGGATCGGGGTAGAGACACGTGGGATGCGGATAGTCGGTCTCGAACAAGATGTGATCCGCGCCGAGCGCCTCAACCGCGTGGGGAACCGACGCGCGCTCGAACCAGAAGCAGCCGTACACCTGGCGGCGGAAGTAGTCGGACGGCCGCAGCGACAACTGATCGACCGAGCTGGGTGCGCTTTCCCGCTGCTGATAGTCGAGGGCTTCGAGGAAGCTCGGAATCCAACCGACGCCACTTTCGACCGATACGAGGCGAAGTGTTGGGAACCGTTCGAGCACGCCGGAATAGATCATGTTCGCGAGCACCCGCGCGTTCGACAGATACATCATGCTCGAACCGATGGCGAGTCGGTTCTCCTCGTTCTGCGATGGCCATGGCGACGTGCCGAACCACGTGAGTGAGGTCTCGCTGGCGCCAATGTGGAAGTTGATCGGCAGCTGCTGATCGGAACACACCTCCCACAACGGATCCCACGCTCGGTCGCCGAGATCGGGTAGCCCGAGGTTCTGCGGGTCGCTGTGCATCGTGACACCACGGAAGCCGTCGCTGGCCGCCTTGGTAGCTTCGAGCACCGATGCTTCGATATCCCACCAGGGCAGCAGCGCCATCGGTAGGAGTCGCTCAGAGGAGGTGTGCTGAATCTCGAGCATGGCCTCGTTGAAGATCGATGCACACAGTCGCCGCAACTCGGGATCGTCGACCTTGGCGAAGGCCTGACTGCCGAAGCCAGCCGCGTTCGGATACAGGATCTGCGCCCAGATGCCCATCTCGTCCATGACGCGAACGCGCTCGACCATGTCATACGCCGACGGATCGCTCATGTCGGCGTTCCAGTTCATGAATGAAACGCCAGGCACCTTGGTACGTCCGCGGGCGATGACGCTGCCCCCGAGAGCACGACCGAGTTGCACGCCGTCGACCGACCAGAACAAGCCGTTCGGGGTGTCGATCACTCGCGGCACCCGATCGCGATATTTCGCGGGAGCGCGAGACGTCCAGAGATCGGCCGACTCGGTGATGTGAGCGTCGACATCAATGACCTTGAGCTCGCCTATCACGCTGGTTGCGGTGGCCATGATGTCCATCCTTGCCGGGTCAGGTTATTGCCATCATCGCGCCGCTGAACGCCCGAGTTGCTCATCGACGGTAGTCGTGACGCCCGTCGCGCTCTGCATGACGGCGACGAGATCGCCATACGGGTCGAGGGCAGCAAACAGCGAAGGCGGTGCGAAGCACGGGTAGATCGTGCGCCGTGCACGCTCGTCTTTTTTCAGGCCACCGCTGGGTGCCGGTGCGCCGTGCAATGTATGGCTGAAGTGCACGGTGCAGTCGCCCGGCGCTGTGTCGAGCGCGACGATTGGCCAGCTCGTAACGTCGGCGATCGCCGGGTCGGGCGTGCTCGCGATA
>JAYUFA010000082.1:0-2614 GCA_043738925.1 Actinomycetota bacterium | reverse complement strand
TGGCCGGTGAGCCCGTCCACCCCCGAGGCGATGTCAACCGCGAGCACGAGCGGGCGCGGCACGCCGAGCAACGGTGCCTCGTACGGGCGTTGCAACCCGGTGCCGTAGGCCGCGTCGATCACGAGATCACACGCGGGCAGCGTTGACGGAGCGTTCGACGCGTCGAGCACCGTCACCCGCGCGCCGCGGGCCCGCAGACGGACCGCGGCGGCGCGTCCGTCATTGCCGTTGTTGCCCTTACCCGCGACCACCACGACCCGCCGACCGTACGTGCCACCGAGCATCGCCACCGCTCGCCGTGTCACCGCCGCGGCCGCTCGGTCGATCAGCATGTCCAGTGGCTCGGGCGCCGCGGCATCGATCGCAGCCATCTCGTCGGGCGTCACGATCGGAATCACCGAGCGACCCTACCCGGAGAGCGCCACGGCGATCGCGTGGGCATCGCGGCTCGTGTGGGTCAAGGTGAGCAGCCACCGCGCGACACCAAGCTCGTCAGCTCTGGCGCGGGCGGAGCCGTGCAAGAACACCGATGGAGCGCCTGACGACGCGCGGACTACTTCGATGTCGCACATCGCCACCTGACCCAACCCGCAACCAAGCGCTTTCATCACGGCTTCCTTGGCCGCGAAGCGCACCGCGTACCGCTCGGTGGGGTCATGACGAAGTTCGGCGTAGGCGCGTTCGTCGGGTCGGAAGAGTCGTTCGCGTATCCCCGGCGTGCGTTCCAGCGCACGGCGGAACCGGTCGATCTCGACCACGTCGATGCCGATGCCGATCACGGCATCGCGTCGACCGCGTCGGATCGCCAGCGAGCGGCCAGCTCGACCACAGGCAACGTCAGCAGCTCGAGCACATCGACATCGCCGAGCACATCCTCGCGGAAGGTCGGCTCGGTCTCGGTGACCATGTCGCGCAGAGCGCCATAGCGCTCGCGATAACCCTGCAACGCGCCCCGCATCACCGATGGGCTCAGGCGGTCGTGGAACTTCACATGCAGCAACGTGATGCCGGTCGTCTGGTTGTCCTTGACCTCAGGAACAAGGATGATCGAGCGACCGTCGTAGCCACGAGCGACGTAGACGAGCCTTTCGAGCGCGACCTTGTGCTTGCTGCCTCGCAACGTGGGATCGCGATCGGTGCGCGACGGAAGCGACCGCGAAATGCCACCACGGTCGACAGCCACCGCCATCGCGGTCTCGTCATCTTCAAGCCCCTCGATGCGATAGCGGATGTACCCCCGGGTCTCGACGACAGCTGGATCGAGGTCGGCAAGTGTGCGGAGTGTGCGATACGTGAGCCGATCGCGCGGCGTGCCCGCCTCGAGCACAGCCTTCGCCAACGCGCTCTGCAACAACGTCTCGTCACTGCGCGAGATCCCAACCGTGACGGTCTTCGCCTGATGCTTGATCGCGTCGATGGGCCGAGTGAGCTCCTCGATCGCAAGCGTGGTCGACGACACGAGGTCATCGAGCACCACACTCGGCGTGCCGATGCGGCCGAACTCAACCTGGTAGGACTCGAGCGGTACCTGCTCGAGGCCGTAGCGCAACGTGGCCGCGACGCGAACCGCGGTGCTTGCTTCGAGGTGACCGTTGTACGCGCCGGTGCGCAACCCGTCGAAAAAGATCGATGCCTGCCGCTCGAACAACGGCCGCAAATGCACGAGTAGCTGCTCGCCCGTGGCCGTGGGATCGGCGGCGGTCGCCTGCTCGATGGCGGCACGGATCTCACGCAGCGGCCGCGCTTGCGCGTCGATCGCGCGGGCGGCCTCGTAACCGAAGAGATGGCCGACCACGGTCGAGAGCACAAACGCCAGGCGCGGATGCACCGCCGGCACGGCGATCACATCCATCGCGGCCGAGAACCGCTTCTCGCCTTCGTTGGCGATCACGATGGGCGCCGCCTTGTGCGCCCGGTAAATCGCAACTTCCTTGGCGACGTCATCGGCGGTCGAGCCGACAAGACCCGCGGCACACACGAGGATCATCGGCTCCGATGACAGGTCGATGTGTTTCTTGTCCTCGGTGGCGTCATGCGCGATCGACTTGTAACACAGCTCGGAGAGCTTGATGCGCAGCTCTTTGGCTGCGATGTAGTTCGGCCCGTTGCCGACCACCGCCCAATAGCGCCGGCTGGGAGCGTGACGGCGCGTCGCCTCGGCGATGGCCGGCCGAGTTTGCAACGTCGCGGCCATCGCGTCGGGAAGGTCGCGCAACGCACGCAACAACGACTGACGCGATCCGCTTTCGGTAGCGCCCCCACGCACCACATCGGAGATGGCCACCGCGAGCAGGAACCCGGCCGCGATCTGCGCGTAGAACGCCTTGGTCGACGCGACGCTCATCTCGACGTCGCGACCGTCGGAGGTGTAGAGCACACCATCGGCTTTGTCGGTGAGATCGCTGTTGCGACGGTTGACGATGGCGACGACAACCGCACCGCGTGCACGCACGACATCAACGGTTCGGTTCGTGTCGGTGGTCGTACCACTCTGGCTGACCGCGATGATGAGCGTGTCGCTCATGTCGGGTCGAACGTTGAACCCCGACAGCTCGGTAGCCAGTACGGCCTCGACGGTGATCGGCAGATCGCGCAGCTCATCGCGCAGTGACAC
>JAYUFA010000081.1:0-18240 GCA_043738925.1 Actinomycetota bacterium | reverse complement strand
AAGCTGGCGGGACGCTGTCGGGGGGGTGGGACTGTCGATGAGGACCCGGCGGCCTTCGTCGAGCACGAGACAGGCCAGTTCACGGAGATCACGTTGATCGATCAGTTGCAGTGTGGGTGCAGCGAAACCGTGAGTTCGCTGTCGTGCTCGATTTGGCGACGCCAGAGCACCAGGTAGCTGAGGACGGTGGGCAGAATCCACGTGGCGAGGACAGTCACTTTCATCGCAGTGGTCATACCGCCGCCGGTCACTGGATTCACGAGATAGTGCTCGACGAACCCGCCGCGATACGCAGGCCGACCCGCGAGCCGGAGAAAGTGCTTCTGCCAGGTCGTTACCGGGCAGTCTGCTCCCACGAGGAAGACCGCGCCCACCATCACCGCCACGACGAGATGAGCGCAGACGAATCGTGGCCACCGCAAGGCGAGCGGACCACCGGCGACGAGCACGACGATCACCGCGAGGTGCAGTGCGATCATCAACATCGCCAACCCGAGCCACAGCGTGACCATGACTTCGATCGGCCCTAGTTCGTCGTCGGCGCGATCGGGGAACCGAAGCGGATCACGTTGCCGTCTGGGTCGATCAGGGCGCCCTCGTGCTGACCCCACTCCGTGTCCTGAGGCGGGTGGACGATTGCGCCTGCGGAACGCCACGCTCTGGCGAGTTCATCGGCGTCGTCAACGAAGAGATACGCCGAAGCTGGAGCGACTGCGTCAGAGGTGACGCCGAGATGGATCTCGATGTCGTCGCGGGCGACGAAGCCGTAGCCGCCTCCTTCATACGCGCGCGTCGCGAAGCCGAGCGATGCATAGTGCGCAAGCGACGCGGCCAAGTCCTGGACTGGGAAGATCGGCGCAATGCTCGTCAAGTTGGCCACCGTGGGACAGTACGCGACGGAAAGCGATCATGTGACGCGCTCCGAGCGCGGCGGACTTCGAAGGCCTATTGCGCGTCGGCCTGCTGCGGGAGGGTGAACCCGGTCTCGGCGCCGATCAGACCCGCGACGAGCGATGACGTGTGTGTGGTGTCGCCGTCGTGCCATTCGTTGGATTCCGGTCGTCGGGCTGGGCCATACTGGGCGTATGGGGTTGGTGGCGCGCCTGTCGCGCTGGCTCGCGGTTGTCGCCGCTGGGGTGTGCCTCGCAGGGTGTTCTGTGATCCCGACCGAGTCCGGTCTTGCGGACTCGGATCGCGTGACGTCAACCACGACCACCTCTCGGCCAACCGCTGGTGCCGCCTCACTTTTGCCGCGCGGTTCGATTCCGCAAGCTCCGGTCCGACCCGACGGCTGTGCGCGCAAGGGACCGTCGATCGAGAAAGTCTCGGCCCTCCGGGCGACAACGAACAGTGCCATGTCGGTGAGCGCAGGTGCGACGCACAGCGTGGTGGTGAACGCTGACGGCTCAGCATGGGCGTTCGGCGCCGACACCAAGGGCGAACTCGGCTTCTCTGGTCTGGCCTCACGAGCGACACCGACTGCGATCCCGGGGCTACGCGACGCGCAGGAAGCATCCGCAGGTGACGAGCACACCCTCGTACTCCGCTCGGATGGCCTCGTGTATGCCTTCGGGAGCAACGGCCTCGGTGAGCTCGGTCAGGGAACCGTTGATGACTACCCCCACCCTGCGGCTGCACTGGTGCCCGGTCTCAACTGCGTCGTCTCCGTGGCCGCGGGCGGCCATCACAGCGTGGCGCTCCGCGCCGACGGCACGGTATGGACGTTCGGCCGGAACGATTTCGGGGAGCTCGGCCGGCCGCAGTCCACCGCAGTGCGCATCGGCGCGACGTTGGCCGACCCCACTCCTGCGCCCGTGCAAGGACTAAGCAACGTCATCGCTATCGCCGCCGGTGCGTCGCACACGCTCGCTCTTCGCTCAGACGGCACCGTATGGGCGTTCGGGTGGAACTGGTTCGGCCAACTCGGCACGGCGACCAACAACCGGACGAACGTCGCGAATGCCAACCCCCAGCCAGTACCAGGCTTGAACCGCATCACCTCCGTGGCGGCTGGCGGCTCGCACAGCCTCGCCGTTGGCGCCGGCGGCACCGTCGTCGCGTTCGGCCTCAACAACGACGGCCAGCTCGGCACAACACACAACGCGGGCACAACCGACCCTAACCCGGAGCCGGCCCTCGTCAAGACGGTGAGCGGCGTCATCCTGGTCCGAGCGGGCGCAGCACACACGGTCGCGCTCCGTTCGGATGGCTCCGTCTGGACCTTTGGCCGAAACGACGCCGGCCAGCTCGGCACGACCACCAACCTCGGACCGACATCCAGCTCGAACCCCGTGGCCAACCCCATAGCCGCACGAGTCCCCAGTCTCGATGACGTCACCACGATGAGCGCCGGATACGGACACACGCTGGTCGTGCGATCCGACGGCACCGTCTGGGGCTTCGGGTACAACGCCTGGGGCCAGATCGGCCGGCCCACCGCGGCACCCTCAGGCCAGAACCCGACACCCGAACCCATCGATCGGTAGTAATGAACCGCGCAACCCTTGCGGACCGGCTAGCAAACATGCAGCCAGAGGGGCTGAGTCGCGACGCGCTATGACCTCATCGGAAGTGCACGTACCGCGCGGCTCGCCGCCTGATGTGGTGCTGGTGGCGCTGCTCGCGTGTGCGTCGGCTGCGGTGTGGGTGCGATTGTGCGGCGTAGAAGCGGCTTTTGGCGGTTTCGACGAGGGCGAGGTAGGTGATGATCATCCCCACGAGGATGAGGAAGAAGGCGATTGGCAGGGTGGTGAACCCGAGCGTGGCGGCGAGCGGCGTGAAGGGCAGCACGGCACCGATGACGGCGCACAGGATTGGGGTGATGATCATCGGCGGGCTGGGTCGGCTGCGGAAGAACGGCACACGTCGGGTGCGGATGACGAAGACGACCAGTGTCTGTGTGGCGAGAGATTCGACGAACCAGCCGCTGCGGAACTCGGCGTGGCTCGCGTTCAACACGACGAGCATGACAAAGAACGTCATGAAATCGAAGATCGAGCTAATCGGGCCGAACACGCTCATGAACCTGCGAACGAACGCGATGTCCCACGCTGCGGGCCGGGCGAGTACCTCGTCGTCGACGCGATCACCGGGGATCGCAAGTTGGCCGACGTCGTAGAGGAGGTTGTTGAGCAGGATCTGTGATGGCAGCATCGGCAAGAACGTGAGAAACAGCGAAGCGCCCGCCGCGCTGAACATGTTCCCGAAGTTCGATGACGTGGCCATCAGAACGTATTTGAGGGTGTTCGCGAAGATGCGTCGGCCCTCCATGACACCGTCGGCGAGAACGCCGAGGTCTTTGTCGAGCAGCACGATGTCTGCCGCGTCCTTCGCGATGTCGGTCGCGGAGTCGACGGAGATGCCGACGTCGGCAGCGTGAAGAGCGACCGCGTCGTTGACACCGTCGCCCATGTACGCGACGTCGACTCCGGTTCGTCGCGCGATTTTGATGATGCGAGACTTCTGTTCAGGGCTCACTCGCGCGAAGACCGTGGTGTGCGGGATGGCGGCGATGAGAGCGTCGTCATCGAGGGCGTCGAGTTCTTTGCCGGTGAGGACTGCTTCGACGGTGATGCCGATCTGCTCGCAGACCTTGGAGGCGACGATGCCATTGTCGCCGGTGATGATCTTGACGGCGATGCCGATCCGGTTCAGTTTCGCGATCGATGCAGCGGCGTCGGGTTTGGGCCGATCGACGAACGTGAGGAAGCCAACCAGGTGGAGGTCGCGTTCGTCTGCGGCGGTTGGTTGGTCGGTGGTGGGCGAGTCTCGGGTGGCGACCGCGACGACGCGTGCTCCTTCGCTGAATAGCTGTGTCAAGGTCGCATCGGCTGCGGTTGGAACGTCGATGCAGCGCCCGATGACCGCCTCGGGTGCCCCTTTGGTGACGAGGAGCGTGCCGTCACTGGGAGTGCGGACCACGACCGAGGAAAGTTGGCGGTCGTGGTCGAATGGCAGGGTGCCGAGGTGCTCGTAGCCCGAGTAGGTGCCACCCTTGGCCGAGATCGTCTTTGCGGCCGGCGCTGACCAGAGCGCGACGTCGAGGGCGTTCCCGCCGACTGGTCCCGTCGGGGTGAGGGTTGCTTCGTTGCAGATCAGTCCGAAGAGCAGCGGCTCGTCGGCCGGTTGTCCTGACGCGTCGAGGGTCCGGTCGAAGGTGATCGTGCCCTCGGTGAGGGTGCCGGTCTTGTCCGTGAACAGCACTTCGATGTTGCCGAGGTCTTCGATGGTGACAAGGCGTTTGACGAGGACGCGCTGGCGGGCCAATTGGCGCGAGCCAGTGGAGAGGCTGATGCTGACGATGGCGGGCAGGAGCTGCGGCGTGATTCCGATCGCGATCGCAAGCGAGAAGAGCAGCGCATCAAGGATCGGGCGCGAGAACGCGATGTTGATGGCGAAGATCGAAATCGTCAATACCGCGGCAACTCTCACGAGAAGCTTGGAGAATCCGCGCAACCCGGTTTGGAACGCGGTATCCGCCTGGTGTTCGCCGAGGCCGACAGCGATGTGCCCGAACGCGGTCGATGATCCTGTGGCGACGACGACGGCGCGCCCGGAGCCTTGGTACACGACCGTGCCCATGAACGCGCACGAGGGGAGGTCGACAGCGGAGTCGGTCGACGTCGGGGCGCTGCCCTTGACCGCAGGGATGGATTCTCCGGTGAGCACTCCTTCGTCGCACTCGAGTTGCGCGGTCTCGATGAGGCGCACGTCGGCGGGTACGAGATCGCCAACTTGTATCGCGACGATGTCTCCTGGAACGAGGTGAGCGACGTCAACGCGCACCGGGGCGCCATCGCGCCACACGAGCGCCTCGTGACGGATGTTGGCGTGGAGCGCGGCCACCGCGATCTCGGAGCGGTACTCGTTCACGAAGCCGAGTCCGACGCTGAGCGCAACGATTGCGGCGATGATCCCACCATCGGTGATGTCGCCGGTGGCGGCCGATACAGCGGCTGCGCCGAGGAGAAGGATCAACAGCGGATTACGAAGCTGGCGCACAAAGACGGAGAACACCGTCACCGTTCGCGACGCGAGCACGTTGGCGCCGAAAACGGCTCGCCTCGAATCGCTCTCGGCGGAAGTCAGTCCCGTCAGGCGTGTTGCAAGATGCGTGAGTACGGCGTCCACCGGCTGGGTTGCCGCGCTGGCAAGATCGAGCGGTGCCGGCACCGACGCTCGGACCGGTTCGATCATCTGGTGTCCGTCATGACGGCGATTCTGCCACCGCGGTGAAGCACCGATAGAGCAGATGGTCGTGAGGGCCTGACGAAAAGTAGGACTCGCACGGAGAGTGAACTTACGCGGGTTGTTCGATGTCGAGCCCGGCTGCGAAGGCCAACGTGTGGAGGAGTCCGATGAGTTGCGACTCGTTCGCGAGGAACCCGTTGAGGCGGGAAACACCCTTCAATGCGAGCGATCGGGCGCCGCGTAGATCGACTCGGCTCGCCTTCACGCGATCGAGGTTGACGTCGGTCAGCGTGCACTCGTCGAAGCTCACGTCAGTGAGCGTCGCGGCGTAGAGGTCGACGTCGTCGAGGACGCAGTCGCGAAATCGCACACGAGTCAAGGTGGCCGTTCGCAAGTTGACGTAGCGAAGTACGCACCGATCGAAGGTGACGTCTTGGATGATTGTGCCGGAGAACTCGGTGCCGACAAGTTTCACTTCCGTGAGGGTCGAACTGCGCAGCGCCGTGATGGTGACCGCGCTCAAGTCGCCGTTGTCGATGGAGCAGCCGATGACTTCGACGGGTGTCGCTTCCGCCAATTGGAGCTGCGCGTTCGAGACGATGCAGTCGCGAAGATCGAGCGATCGCGCGTCGAGGAGATCGAGAACCACGTTGGTGACCTCGACGTTTGCGAGGTCGACGTAGCCACGATCATCGACACGAGACGCCGGGTCGTATGCCCGCGTCGCGGCCTGGCTCTGCTGCTTCGGCGCAATACTGAATGGTTCGGTGACGCGAATCCAGGCCATGTGTGTCGCGCCGTGATGTCAGCGTTCGATGACGACGCGGCCGATTGTCGTGCGCGATTCCATGTCGTCGAGGGCTTGCGGCAGCTGATCGAAAGGCACGGTCTTGCCGACGATCGGGTGAATCTTGCCCGCGGCGAGCAGCTCGAGCAGATGGGCTTGCACGCGCCGCCCGGTACCAGGAGGCGGCGCGTTGAACCGCGGCACCGGAACAGGAACGAGCCTCTGCATCATTGGCGCGGGAACGTCGTCGACGTAGGCGAGGATGACGCCGACAAGATCGAAGTTGCCGAAGCAGAACACGCGTCCCGACACCATCGGAACTTCTTCGGCTTCGATGCCGCTCGCGAATCCAACGATCAGGTGACGCCCGCCGACGCCGAGGCAACGTAACGACTGCATCATCACGTCGCCACCGACACCGTCGAAGCACATGTTGACGCCAAGTCCGCCCGTGGCGTCGAGCACGGCTTCGGCGAAGTCCTGTTCGCGGTAGTTGATGACCAAGTCGGCACCAAGCCCGCGGACAACGTCGACCTTGTCGGCGCCGCCCACCGTGGCGATAACCCGCGCACCAGCCGCTACGGCCAACTGCACCGCGCACGAACCGACACCCCCTGCCGCCGCGTGCACCAGCACGGTCTCACCGGCTTGGACACGGCCTCGTTCGTGTAACCCCAGATGCGCGAGGTGGAACGGATAGAAGAACGCCGCAGCTTCGACGTCGCTCAACTGCTCTGGCGCCTCGAACGCCATCGCGGTTGGCCCCACAGCCAGCTCGGCGTGCGCTCCGGTCGCGCCGCGACCGCTCGCGGTGACCCGGCGACCCAGCCACGCCTCCGCTCCTTGACCCGTGCCGACGACCTCACCTACGCATTCCATGCCAAGCGTGTACGGCAACGGTGGATTGATCGTGAGGTAGCGGCCATGACAACCGTCGACCTCGTTGTAATTGAGCACGCTCGCCGTGGTGCGCACCAAGATCTCGCCCGGCCCTGGCACGGGATCGGCCAGGTCGACGAGCTCGAGCGCCTCGCTCGGCCGCCCGTACTTCGTGACCTGCCACGCGCGCATGAGTGCCCCCTGGATCGTCGTTCTGGTGTCGAACAGTCGTCACCTGCTGACTGTTGCTCGCCAGTCTGTCATTCGCTCGCGCCTCTCGAACGAGGGGTTGTCAACTCCGCCTTAACGATATATCGTGAGTGTGTCACGAGCGATCGCAGTGTGCGGTCGGGGAAAGGGACACATGAATCCATATTTTGCTTACGAGGGCGCCGGTTTTGACGGTGCGGCCGGCGACCGGTTCGCGTCGCGGGGCCGTTGGCGCCGCAATGACGTGCCCCCGCCCTGGGTGCACATGAGTGGGCGCCATGAGCACGAGTTCGATCATCCGCGCCACGACGACGGCCACGATCACCCCGGTCCGGCCATGGGCCGGCGTGGTGTGCGTGGCGCAGGGCCCGGCGGCGGACGCTTTGGCGGCCGGTTTGGTCGCGGCCCGCGCGCCGGGCGAGGTGATGTCCGCGCCGCGATCATTTCGTTGCTCGGTGAGTCGCCGATGCACGGCTATCAGATCATGCAGGAGCTGAACGAGCGCAGTGGCGGTGCGTGGAAGCCGAGCCCTGGCTCGGTCTATCCGACCTTGCAGGCGCTTGAGGACGAAGAGCTGATCGTCGCCGAGGCGAAGTCGGGCAAGCGCACCTTCACGCTCACCGACACCGGTCGAGAGGTGCTGACCGCTCACCCCGAGTACAGCGGCTGGCTCGAGACGTTGAACGAGGGCGACAACGGGCTCTTGGAGCTCGGCGATCTGGTGCGTCAAGTTGCAGCAGCGACGCGCCAGGTGATGCACGCCGGCTCGTCACGCCAGATTGCCGCCGCGAAGGGACTCCTTGCCGATGTGCGTCGCGGCCTCTACCAGGTGCTCGCAGAGGACGACGAGTTCGTCTCGCCTCGGACGCCGTCGGCCTCGACCGGCCCTGACGAAACAGAAGTAGGCGACACACCGTCGGTGTAGACCGTGGCTGTGTCCGCCACGCCTGTCGCGCTGATCGACCTGCTCCGTAGCGCCGGCTTCATCGCCGCGCAAGAGGACGCGCATGAGCTGTTGCGTCACGCCGACGGTGATGAGGAACTGCTCGCGTTGCTCGTCGCTCGACGCCTCACCGGCGAGCCACTCGCCTGGATCGTCGGACGCGCCGCGTTTGGTGATGTGGAGGTCCGCGTCGACCGTGGTGTCTACGTTCCTCGTCGCCAGAGCGAGCACTTGGCGCGACGCGCTATCGAGCGCCTACCCGAAAGTGGCGCGGCCATCGACCTCTGCACCGGTTCGGGCGCGATCGCTAAAGCATTGCTCTCCGCGCGTCCGAGTTCGCGTGTGGTGGCATCCGATATCGACGAGGGCGCGGTGGCCTGTGCGGTGGCGAACGGCGTCGAGGCGTATCACGGCGATCTGTTTGCTCCCTTGCCGATAACACTCGTTGGTCGCGTCGATGTCGTGGTCGGTGTCGCGCCCTATGTGCCGACGCCCGCGTTGGCGCTGCTGCAGCGCGACACGTTCGTGTTCGAAACGACGCTGTCGTATGACGGGGGCGTCGATGGCACAGCGATCCTGCGGCGAGTGCTGACCGACGCCCGTCAGTTCCTGCGGCGCGGTGGTGCACTGGTGATCGAACTTGGCGGGGACCAAGCTGGCGCGCTGGAGGGTGACCTCTCGCGACTCGGCTATGTCGATATCGACGTGCTGCGCGATGAAGAGGGCGACCCTCGCGCAATCGAGGCGACGTACGCCGGGCGAACCGCGGCGACACCGTATGCGCCATAGCGTGGGTGACCGATGCCCGAGACGTTGAATTCGTTGTTGCTCGATCATTGGGCCGCCAACTCGGCACCGGCAATCGTCGGCAGCGACGTGACGTGGTCGGGGGACGAGTTCATCGCCCGTGCCTTCGGCGCGGCCGCGTGGCTTGCTCGCCACGACGTACGCGAGCGCGGCGCGGTAGCCGCGATCATCGACGAGACGCCTGACGCGATCGCGCTCGCGGTGGGCGCCGCGTTTTCGGGTCGCGCACTCGCGCCACTCGGGACCCGGTTCCCTGTCGAGCAGCTCGCGGCGGCGGTGCGGCGCATCGGTTCCGACGTGGTGATCGCCTCACCCGCACTGCAAACGATCGCGAGCGACGTGGCGGCGCGAAGCGGCGCGCGCTTGCTGATATTCGACGGCACCGAGCCGGCGGGAACAATGGATGCGTGCACGGATCCCGCCGATGTCGGCGCGGTGATTCACACGTCGGGAACGACCGGCGACCCCAGCCCGGTGTTCATGCGCCAGGACGCGTTGGCGGCGCGGGCGAACGTGTACGCAGAGGTGATCGAGCTCGGCGCCGGCGATCGCTACTGCTCGACGTCGCCCTTTTACCACGTGGCCGGGGTAGGCATGGCCCTCGTGGCGCTCGGTGTCGGGGCGACGGTGCTGCCGTGCGTCGGCTTCACGTTGGACGAATGGCAACGCGTCGCGATGCTTGCTCCGACGCACGTGTTGGTGGTGCCGACGATGATCGACATGCTGCTTGGCGCGGGCGCGCTCGATGGTGGCATGCGTGTCCTGCAGTACGGCGCGGCACCTATCCATCCCGACACGCTGAACGAGGCAATGCGTGCCATGCCCGATACGCGCCTCATCCAGATCTTCGGCCAGACCGAGGTGAGCCCTGTCGCCGTGTTGTCGCACGACGATCATCAGCGGGCGGCTCACGGTGCATCGAGTTTGCTGTCGTCGGTGGGACGGCCGCCGAGTTCGCTCGAGCTGCGACTGGAGCACGACGATGACGATGGCGGCGTCGGCGAGGTCACCGTGCGCGCGCCGCACGTCTTCGCGCCGGACCCGGACGGATGGCGTCGCACGGGCGACCTCGCAATGGTCGATGCCGACGGCTACGTGTACTTGCGTGGCCGCCGTCTTGACCGCATCGTTCGCGGGGGCGAGAACATCTATCCGATCGAGATCGAGACCGTGCTCGGCATGCATCCGGGTGTGGCCGACGTGTGCGTGATTGGTGTGCCCGATCGCCG
Source organism: Actinomycetota bacterium (assembly GCA_043738925.1). Lineage (GTDB taxonomy): Bacteria > Actinomycetota > Acidimicrobiia > Acidimicrobiales > WLNW01 > WLNW01. Next base: position 8,195 of record JAYUFA010000081.1, on the reverse strand, counting down.
GTGGGGTGAAATCGTCAAGGCCGTCGTCGTGCCGGTGCCCGGTGCAACGTCGATAGACGCGAGCGAGCTTCAGGCGTACGTTCGCGAGCGACTTGCGCATTTCAAGGTGCCGGCGGTCGTCGAGTTCATCGACGCGCTGCCTCGTACGCCGACCGGGAAAGTGTTGCGCCGCGCGCTGCGTGCCGGCTGATACGACGGCTGATGACATCTGAAAGGACCACGGCGACGCACGAACGAGTGCAACAGTTCGAGCCAGTGCTCGGGACGGTGCTCGAGGTGCGTACGGTCGCGATCGATGCGTTAGCGGCCGACGACGCGGAAGCGCGCGTCTTGCACGAATTCGACCGGCTCGAGCGCGTCTTCAGCATCTATGACGACACGAGCGAATTGTGCCGCTGGCGGCGCGGGGAGCAGTTCGAGCCGAGTGCCGAGTTGACGCACGTGCTCGTGCTCGCCGCGCAATGGCACAGGTCGAGCGGTGGCGCGTTTCACCCGGCTGCGAGATCGCTCGCCGATGCGTGGCGCAACGCTGAGGTCGCCGGGCAGCGACCGACCGACGCTCTGCTCGCAGCGCAAGTAAGCGCCCTTGCCGCGCTGCCGTACGCGATCGTCGACGGCAACGTCGTGCGCTGCGGTCGCTGCGATCACGTCGATCTGAACGCGATCGCCAAGGGCTACATCGCGGATCGCGCCGTGGCCGCAGTGATGGCCGATATACCGAGCGTCGCGAGCGTGACGATCAACATCGGCGGAGACCTGGTGCACCGCGGCTCGGGGTCGCTGCGTGTTGGCATCGAAGATCCGCTCGCGCCGTATGACAACGTGGCACCGAAGGTGGTCGTGGAGTTGTCCAATGAGGCCATGGCCACGAGCGGTGCCACGCGTCGAGGCTTTCGTGTTGACGACCGGTGGTACGGGCATGTGATCGACCCTCGCACCGGTGAGCCGATCGACCGGGTGCTCTCGGTGAGCGTCATAGCGCCTGACGCGGCTACTGCCGATGCCGTGGCCACGGTCGCCGGCGTGCTCGGGCCGCGTGACGGGATCGCCTATGTCGATTCGCTCGACGCCATCTCGGTATTCATGGTCGACCACGATGGTGTTGCACGGAGCAACGCGCGATGGGCCGGTCGTGTCGTCAGCGTGACGTGATGACGATGAGGATGAGCGACAACCCACCGAACACCGCAGCAAAGCTCAAGGCGCGTCTTCGTCGCTTCCTCTGGAATATCTGTATGCCGAGCCCGGTGGTCGCCACCGCGACAAGGAAGATCGCCGAGGCGTCGATTGTCCAGTTCCACTTCGACGACGTGTCGCGGCCTTTGTGTAGGTCGTTGAGTACCCCGAGAAGGCCCTGTTCGACGACGGTCACCTGATAGGTGCCGGTGTTGACGTCGAAGAACAGGTCGGCCGCGTAGCCAGGGCCCTTGAAGCTGATCGACCCGTCGGTATCGTTCGCGCGGTGATCGGCGACCGAGCCGCGCACGCCGTTCGTTTTGCGCACGTACTCGGCCACGGTCAGGAAGTCGACGTTGCCGTTCGCATTGAAGCCGTCGGGCAACGTGCCCGAATAGGACTTGGTTGTCGCCGATGTACCCAGGCTCCACGACGGATGATTCAACGTAAGACCGGTGACGCCGAAGAACAGCACGATCAGCAAGCTGATCATGCTGGTGTAGACGTGCAGCCAACGCGTCCATTGCGCGAACGCCCGCTTGCGTGAACGGCGGCGTGGTGTGCCCCCGCGTCCGTCGCTGTCGTTCGCCGACGCCTCGTCGTCCTCGACGTCGTTGCTTTCGTCGTCGCGATCGTCGACTGGTGCGAGCGTTTCAGACAACGAGGGCGACCGATGCTGCGGTGATTTCACCGTTTGGTGTGAGCGTCTTGTCGAACGCTGCAGCGCCGATCGTGATTGCTTCTCGAACCAACTGATACGGACCGTGCTCGCGAGCCGTTTCGACACACACGAAGTAGTCACCTTGGGCCGCGACAGCCCCGGTGTCGGTCTTGCCGTCCCACACGAGGTTGAACGAGCCGGGGACGCGGGTCGGCGCGGAGATGGTTTGCGTGGTGTCCTTGCCGCCGGCGCTCACATATTTTCGTTCGCCCGCGCTCCAACGCTGAAGCTCTTGGGTGTACTTCGACTCCGACGACTTGAACCACAACGCAATCGTGTGCACGAGCGCACCGTTGGCATCCTCGATCCACACGGCCACGTAAGGGTTGGTGCCGCGACCGCCGCCACCCGGACCGCCACCGCCCGGACCGCCACCGCCGCCGGCAGCTACGGCGTAGGTGAAGGCGATCGTCAGCTTGGCGCCGGCCAGAAAGGGCGGTCCGCTCGCAACCTTGCCGGTCGTCGTGGTCGCCTTGGCGCTGCCCGCCGCAGTGGTGGCGCTATTGCGAACCGTTGTCGGGCTCGTCGCCGCTTGCGTGTTGCTGCTTCCCGATGCGCAGGCAAGGCCCGGGGCAAACGCGAGCGAGCCGACCAGCAGCGATCCCTTGAGCAGGGAGCGCCGCGAGACGAGCTCGTAGCGCGATTGGTCATTCGACATGAAGCGATCCTTGGTCAGCAGGCAACAGAGCCTAGGACCGCCCGTTCAAGGCGCTTTTCGCGTCTCGGCAAGAATCCGGTAAAAATCGGACCAGGAGATCGTGTCGAGTGTGTTCACGCCGCGCCGACGAGACCGCCTTCGTACTTGTAGCCAAGGCCACGAATGGTGACGATGCGCGTCGGGTTGCGCGGGTCGTCTTCGATCTTCGATCGGAGACGCTTCACGTGCACATCAAGTGTCTTCGTGTCGCCGTGGTAGTCGCTGCCCCAAGCGCGATCGATGATGACCTCGCGGAGCAGGACGCGTCCGGCGTTCTCGAGCAACAACACCAGAAGCTCGAATTCCTTGAGGGGGAGATGCACGAGCGCCCCCCGCACGTTGACTTCATGGCGTTGGAGATCGACCTGCACATCGCCCACGTGCAATGGCTGCGTCGGACGTTCGACCGGTTGTGCCAGGCCGGCCCGCGCGTCGGCTCGGCGAAGCACCGCGCGCACCCGCGCGACAAGCTCGCGCAGCCGATACGGCTTGGTGACGTAGTCATCGGCGCCAACCTCCAAGCCGACGACGGCGTCAATCTCGGAGGTCTTTGCCGTGACCATGATGATCGGCACGTTCGACGTGGCACGAATCTCGCGGCACACGTCGACACCCGACAACCGAGGCAACATGACGTCGAGCAATACCACGTCGGGGCTGTCGGCACGCCAGCGTTCGATGGCCGTGACCCCGTCACCCGCGACGGTGGTGCGGAAGCCTTCTCGTCGCAGCCCGATCGTCAACGCCTCGGCGAAAGATGGTTCGTCCTCGACGATGAGGATATGCGGTTGGACATCCATCATTTCACCTCTGCGCGCGCGGGCGCTTCGAGACCCGTCGGAAGAACGAGCATGAACGTGGAACCCTCTCCTTCGCGTGAACTCACGGTGATCGAACCACCGTGGTTGCGGGCAACGTGCCTCACGATCGACAAGCCGAGTCCGGTGCCACCGGTTTCGCGCGAGCGGGCCTGATCGACGCGGTAGAAGCGCTCGAAGATGCGATCGAGGTCCTTCGCCGGTATGCCGATGCCGTGGTCTTGTACGACCATCGAGATCTCGTCGTCGTCCCCCGCGGCGCGCACTTCGACCGTGGAACCCGCATCGGAATACTTCACCGCGTTCTCGAGCAGGTTGAACAACGCGGAGACCAGTTGGCGGCGATCGCCACGCAGCAGCAACCCGTCGCTGAAGTCAGCGACTTTGATCGTGACGCCGGCTTGCTCGGCGGCGGGTCGAATGCGATCGGCTGCTTCGGCGACCACCTGAGCGACTCGCAGGCGATCGATGTCCTTCACGCCTTCGCCCTCGATCTGGCTCAAAGCAAGAAGGTCGTCGATCATGTGCGACACGCGGAACGATTCGTCGCGTAGACGGGTGCTCAGCCGTCGAATCACGGCCGGATCGTTCTCGTCGACCAGCGTCTCGGCAAGGAGCGCCACTGCGCCGATGGGTGTGCGCAACTCGTGGCTGATGTTGGCCACGAAGTCGCGGCGGATGGCGTCGATGCGCTGCTGATCGCTGATGTCGTCGACGGTGGCGATTGCGCCCAGCTCTTCATCGCCGTCGCGCAGTGGCTGTGCGGTGACATAGAGCAGTCGCTGGGGAGGGCCGAAGAGCGCGACCTCGCGCTCTTCATAAGCGCCGCCGCGGGCGCGAGCCAGCATCTCGTCGATCGTGGCGCGCACGATTGCTTCGCCGTGCCGTGCCTCGACGAACGAACGAGCGAACGCGTTGCGCATCACCACCTCGCCAAACTCGTCGCACAACACAGCGCCTTGACTCATCGAGCTCAAGGCCATCGCAAACCGCTGCTGCTGACGCGCCGCTTGTGCGTCATGGCGTCGGACCCGCGCTGCGGACCGCTCGACGAGCGACAGCAGGTCGCCGACCGACGCTCGTTCAGGGACCGTCTCGCCGAGTGCAGCGGCCAGTTCGACGAGGCGCCGGCGGGCCCGAGCGCGCGCTGTCAGGGCGACGAGTGGGCCCACAACGGCCATTGCGACGAGTGCCCCGACGATGAACGCCATCACGCCCCGTCGCCGGCGCTCGCAACGTCCTCGCGGTTCTTGGTGTCGGCTCGTGCCACGCTCGTGTGCTCGGGGAGCCAGCCGGTGACCAGGTACTGCACGCGTTCGCCCATGTTCACGGCGTGATCGCCGATGCGTTCGTAGTAGCGGCCGATGAGCGCGAGTTGCACGGCCGGCTGGAGCGATAGTCCCTCGCTGTCGTGAGCGTCGAAGATGGCTCGAAGCAGGTCGACCTGGAGCGAGTCGAGTCGATCGTCCATGTCGTCGAGCGCGGCGGCGATCGAGACGTCAAGATCCATGTAGGCGTCGATCGCGAGGCGGGTCAAGCGAAACGCCTCTTCGCTCATCTGCTCGATGACGCCGCGCACCGCGTGCGGCAATTGCACGCCGTAAATACGACGGACCGCCTTGCAGATGTTGACCGCGAGGTCGGCGGAACGCTCGATGTCCCAGTTGAGCTTGATCGCCGTCATCAGCGCGCGTAGGTCGCGTGCCATGGGTTGTTGCAGCGCGAGGAGCCGCATGCACTCTTCTTCGATGCGGATCGAGCGCACGTCGATGATGTCGTCAGCGTCGATGAGGCTTTGCGCGGCCTTGAGATCGCCGTCGAGCAGCGCGGTGGTCGCGCGCGGGATGGTCTCGATGGCCAACGCGCCAAGGTGGACGATGTCGGCCTTGACGTCGTCGAGTTGGGTATGGAACTGCTTGCGAATCTCGTCGGACACGATGCTCCTGGCGAATCTCAGCCGAACCGGCCGGTGACGTAGTTCTCGGTGCGTTCGTCGTTGGGGTTGGAAAAGATGGTGGTGGTTGCGTCGTACTCGACGAGGACGCCGGTGCGGGTGTCGCTCTGCGGGTTGACCTGAACGCTGAAGAAGGCGGTGCGGTCGCTGACGCGTGCGGCTTGTTGCATGTTGTGGGTGACGATGATGATGGTGAACCGGCTCTTGAGGTCGTGCATGAGATCCTCGACGCGCGCGGTGGCGATCGGGTCGAGCGCGCTGCACGGTTCGTCCATGAGGATCACCTCGGGCTGGGTGGCGATGGTGCGGGCGATGCACAGGCGTTGCTGCTGCCCGCCGCTCATGCCGAGCGCTGAGGTCTTCAAGCGGTCCTTGACTTCGTCCCACAATGCGGCTCCTCGGAGAGAGGTTTCGACGATGTCGTCGAGTTCGGCCTTCTTCTTGGTGCCGTTGATTCGGGGGCCGTAGGCGATGTTGTCGTAGATCGACTTGGGGAACGGGTTGGGCTTTTGAAACACCATGCCGATACGGCGGCGTACCTCGACGGCAGACACGGCGGGGTCGTAGAGATTGATGTTCTGATAGGTGAGTGTGCCGTTTACTCTCGCGGAGGGGATGAGGTCGTTCATGCGGTTGAAGCAACGCAGCACGGTGGTCTTACCGCAGCCGGAAGGGCCGATGAACGCGGTGATCTCGTTCGGGTGAATGTCGAGGTTGACGTCGTTGACCGCTCGATACTTGCCGTAGTCGACCGACAAGTTGGCGGCCGTGAACATTGGCGTACCGCCGCCGTTGTTGTTGGGCCGCGCGGTGGCGGTGAGACGGCTGACGGTGATGCCATCTTCGCGGCTCGAGTCGCGGACGGTCTCGGGCTCCATCGCCGTCTCCCTGGTGTTGGCTTCGGTCATGGTGGTACCTGTCTATTTCTTCAGCGCGAAGCGGGCGGTGATGATGCGGGCGATCAACGTGATTGCGAACGCGAGCATGACGAGGGTAAGCGCCGCGCCCCACGCGCGCTCTTGGGCCGCGGCAAATGGTGAGTTGGCGTTGTTGAAGATCTGCGCGGAGAGGGCGGTGTTGACGTTGTGGAACAGGTTGGTGTTCACCGTGTTCGATGCACCGACGACGAACAGGATCGGTGCGGTCTCACCGGCAGCCCGCGCGATCGCCAGCAGACACCCCGAAATAACGCCGGGCGCGGCCGCGGGGAGAACGACGCCCAAAATGGTGCGGCTCTTGCGTGTCCCGAGCGCAGCAGAGGCTTCGCGCAGGTTGTTCGGCACGAGCTTGAGCATCTCCTCGCTCGAGCGGATGATGATGGGCAACATCAAGAATGCGAGCGCGAGTGAGCCGCCGAACGCGTTCTGGCGGTAACGGAGCGTGTAGAGGATGTAGACGAACAAGCCCATCACCACCGACGGCACACCGGTCATCACCGTGGCGAGAAACCGCACGAGCTTTCCGAAGCGGCTGCCGGCGCTGTACTCGGTGAGATACACGGCCGAGAGAATGCCGACCGGCACGGCCATCACTGCGGCAACGCCGGTGATGAGCACGGTCCCGACGATCGCCGGCCCCATCCCTGGGCCTTTCGCGCGCGATTGGATCGGGATGTCCTTGGTGAAGAAGTCGGCGCTCAAGACCGACGCGCCCTTCGATACCAGCGTGTACAACACGGCGACCAACGGGATCAAGATGGCCACCACCGACAACGCCATCAACGCGGTCATCACGTTGTTCATCACTGAGCGGCGACCGCGTTTGGCGACGAGATCGTCGATCTGGAGCGGGCTGGGAGCAGTGATCGTTGCCATCAGCGGGCCCCTTGCGTCTTGGCGATGGAGCGATTGACGATGGTGCTCGCGACGAGGTTCACCGCGATCGTGATGGCGAACAACGTTGCCGCCAGGCCGATCAGCGCGGATCGATAGACGCCGTCTGCTTCGCCCCATTGGTTGGCGATCACCGCGGGTAGCGCGTCGCCCGAGGCGAACAGGTTGGCGGCGATGTTCGGCGACGAGCCGATCACCAACGCAACCAGGATGGTCTCACCCATCGCGCGCCCCAGGCCGAGCATCACTGCACCGACGAGTCCGCCCTTCGCGTGGGGAAGGACGGCGCCGCGGATCATCTCCCAGCGCGTGGCGCCCAAGGCGAACGCGCCCTCGCGATCGGTCTGCGGGCAGGTGTCGATGACCTCACGAGCGAGCGAGGTGATGATCGGGGTGATCATCACCGCAAGAATGATGCCGGCGGTCATGAAGCTGCGACCGGTGCCCTTGTCGCCGAACAGGTTTCCGAGCAGCGGGATGGGCCCGAGCACGGTGTGCAACGCGCCGTAGAAGCCCGTGACGTGTTTGGCAAAGACCAACACGCCCCACAGCCCGAACACGACCGATGGCACCACAGCTAACAGGTCGACCAGATAGATGATCGGGCGCCGCCAACGTGAGGGCACGACCTGTGTGGTGAAGAGCGCGATGCCGATGCTCACCGGCACGGCGAGCGCGACCGCGATGACGGATACGACGACCGTTCCATAGATGAACGCCTTCGCTCCGAAGAACTTGTCGGCTACCGCCCATCGAGACGACGTGAAGAAGTCGAGGCCCATATGGTGCAGCGCGGGCCACGAACGTTTCGAGGTCGTGGCCGCAATGGCGCCGAGCACGACGAGCACGACTGCGCTCGCGCCGATGGTGCTCCAGCGAAAGGCAGTGTCGGCGGTGCCGCCATGCCTACGGAAGTCGTGCTGATCGCTCATGTCATGATCGTTCATACGTGGGAATGGGGGAGCGCGTGGTCGGCCTCGCCCGAGGGGAGGCCGAC
>JAYUFA010000080.1:0-2620 GCA_043738925.1 Actinomycetota bacterium | reverse complement strand
CGGCGTACGTCGACGTGCCCGAGCTGCGGCCGCCGAGCACCCTCAACGATCCCGACGCCGTGCTCAACGGCATCGCCCACGACGCGGCAACCGATACGTTCCTGATAACCGGCAAACGGTGGCCCGTCATGTATCGGGTCACGTTCGCAGCATCTTGACGCAAGGACCACGATGTCTCCGATAGTGATCGAACGCGATGGCCACGTCGCGCTGGTGCGCATCGACCGACCGGAGAAGCGCAACGCGCTGAACCCCGAGGCGTTCTGCCGGCTGGCCGACGCTTGGGCCGAGTTTGCCGATGACGACACGGTGCGAGCGGTCATCATCACCGGCGCCGGCGACGTTGCGTTCAGCGCGGGCGCCGACCTCGCCAGCGTGATGCCGCTGTACTCGGGCACACGTCAGCCGGACGACGAATGGGACCGTCGGGTCCTCGCGGACGCCAAGCTCTTCACGCGTGGCGTGCTGAAGGGCGTGGCACTCGACAAGCCGATCATCGCCGCGATCAACGGGCTCGCTATCGGCGGCGGGTGCGAGCTCGTGCTCGGCACCGACCTGCGTGTGGCCGCGACACACGCCACGCTCGGTCTGGCAGAAGTCAAGCGAGCGATCATGGCCGGCGGTGGCGGCACCACACGTCTGGTTCGTCAGCTCCCGCACGCCGTCGCCATGGAGATGCTGCTCACCGGTGATGTCATCACTGCCGAGACAGCGTTGCGCTACGGGCTCGTGAACCGCGTCGTGGACGCCGCGAACGTGCTCGACGAGGCGCATCGGTTGGCTGCGCGTATCGCGGCCAACGGGCCCCTTGCCGTGCAAGCGATCAAGCGCACGGTACGCATGAGCGATGGCGTGGAACTCGACAAGGCATTCGGAATCGAGGCTCGCGAAGGACACGCGTTGAGCCGTACGGCCGATGCCATCGAAGGCCCCCGCGCGTTTGTCGAGAAGCGCCCCGCCGTCTACGAGGGCCGCTGACGATGTTGCTGGGTCGGATGCGCCCATCGGCGCATCCTCTTATGCCAGGAAGGACGAAACGCCGTACGAGTGGCCGGCCACGTAGCCACCGTCGACGGGCAGCGCGACGCCGGTGACGAACGACGAATCGTCGGACGCGAGGAAGAATGCGGCACCGGCGATTTCTTCCGGTCGACCGAAGCGACCGAGCTTGTGCTGCGCGCGGATCTGATCGGCGTACGGCATGTTCGCGACCACACTTTGAAACAGCGGCGTGTCGATGAAGCCGGGGCAAATGGCATTCGCGCGGATGCCAGCCACGCCGTAATCGCACGCGAGGTTCTTCGTCAGTAGCACCACAGCGCCCTTGGACGCGTTGTACGTGCTGCCGCCTTCGCACCCTTCAAGGCCCTCAACGCTCGCGACCGTGATGATCGAACCACTGCGCTGCTGCAACATCGCCGGCAGCACGGCCTTGGCCGTGAGGAACGTGCCGGTGATGTTGACGTCTTGTACGAGTTGCCACGACTCGAGCGACAACATGTGCACGAACCCACCACCGGCGACGCCCGCCGCGGTGACAACAGCGTCGATACGGCCATGCTTGGCGACGATGTCGGCTGCAACAGCGAGCTGCGCGGCCTCGTCTCGAACGTCGAGCACATGGAAATCGTTGCCCGGTGCATCGGCGACAGCAGCCGCCCATTGATCGGTGGTCTTCAGATCGGCGCCGACGACGACCGCGCCTTCAGACGCGAATCGACGAGCACAAGCAAGCCCGATGCCTGACGCGGCACCCGTGACATAGGTGACTTTCCCCTGCAACCGACCCATGTTGCTCCCCTCTCGATGAGGCACCAACCTAACGGCATGACGACAACTGTGGCGGGAGTCGACGGCTGCCGCGGCGGATGGGTCGTGGTCACGACCGGCCTCACGCCACACTCAATTGTCGACGTCGGATGGACCGCGTCGATTGCCTCCGTCATCGAGCGTGTACGCGCCGGCCTTCTCGTGGCAGTCGGCATCGACATGCCGATCGGGCTCGCCGACGGTGGCACGCGCACCGCCGATGCTGCGGCACGACAAATGCTCGGGCCGCGGCGAAGCTCGCTGTTTGCGACGCCACCGCGCGATGTGCTGGACGCAACCGACTACGCGGATGCGCTGGCCCGCTGCCGGGCCGCGTCCGGCAAGGGCTTGTCGGTACAGGCATACAACCTGCTCGCGAAGATGCGTGAGCTGGCCGGCGCGATGGACGCAACCTTGCAACCGACGATCAGCGAAGTGCATCCCGAGACCTCGTTCGCCGTGTTGAGCGGCGCGCCGTGCGTGTTCTCCAAGCGGACCGCAGAGGGCCGTGCCGAACGCATCGACGCCCTGCGCGGCGCCTTTCCCCAGATAGACGCCCTTGCCGCGGCAACGCCTCGGGGAGCGCGGCCCGACGACGTGCTTGACGCGCTTGCCGCGGCGTGGACCGCGCGCCGCATGGCCCGGGGCACGGCGCTCGTGCTCGGCGATCTCGACGCACGCGACGCGCTTGGGTTCCGCGTGACCATCACGGCGTGACTACGTCGACGTACCCAGAGCGCGACGCAACGACGCGGCAACGTCCTGCGCATGGGCGTCGTCGCGATAGCGCGTGCGCGGCCAGAAGAAGCCC
>JAYUFA010000079.1:0-2620 GCA_043738925.1 Actinomycetota bacterium | reverse complement strand
AGCGCACCAACACCGCTGCCACCGGGCGGATCAGTGCGACGGGTGCGACCGGCGTCGCCACCGGCGCAACCGGCGTCGCAGGTCGGGCGACCGGCGCCGCGGCGGCCGGAGGTGGCTTCGCGGGCGGCTCGACAATCGGTCAGGTCACCGCGGTGGCCGCCAACACGATCACCGTGCAAGACAACCAAGGCAACATCATCAAGATCATGACCAGCGACACCACCCCGATCAACATCGCAAAGGCCGGCGCGGCATCTGACCTGAGCGTCGGTGAGACCATCGTGGTCCAAGGCGCCGCAAACGCCGACGGCTCCATCAACGCCACAGCTATCAACGCCGGCGCAGCCTTCGCGACGCGCGGCGGCCGCGGTGGTACTGCGCCAGCGGGTTCGGCTGCGACGGGGACCAATACAAACGCCGCACGCGCCGCCGGCACTGGTGCGGGCGGATGACGCGCGCCAGCAGAGCCACGAAGATCGAGCCTCAACGTTGCGACGGACCGTGCGTTCGCCTCAGCCACACGATCGCGGCCTGTGCGTCACGAAACCGGCGTGCACGTGTGATCGGTGAGCGCACGTCGCGAGCCTTCGATGGCCGAAGGATGCTTTGGACGAAACACCTCCGCTGCCCATGCTGACGACGACTGCGTCGATGTCAGAGGAAATACGACGAAGTCGTTCACGGGCGCTTCCCAGAAGCGTTGTCCGCAGATCGTCAACCGCACGAAGGTGACATCGGAGCCGACAGGAAGCGCAAGGTAGCCGTGTGCCGATTGGTGAGGGAGAAACTCGCCATCTGCATCGCAGTAATGCTCCGCGAGATCGGGGCCGGCGAGGACCACCATGCATTCGCGCGGGTTGATGCCACCGACCCCCGGTTTCGCCGTCACGATGACAAACGCGAGGTTCGCACCGGCGAGAAATCCGACGTTTCGAACTGGAACATCGGAAAGCACCTGAAGCTGATCACCCCCATCGCCAGCCAAAACAGTCGCGAGCCGGGTGTCGTCAACCGGCGCGGTCGGAGCCGTCCAAACCGTCACCTGAGCGAAGGCCGCCGACGACCCGCCGCATCCCCACAGCGTCATCAACGCCACCACACCGACGACAAACCTCGACACGCTTTCACCCTAATGGGACCTAGGGCTCGGTCTCGGTCAGAGGTAGTCGCGCTGCACGAGGTCACGGGTGGCGACCCATCCGAGCACCCCTGGGACGTAGTTGACGACGAGCTGGTTGATGAGCACCGAGGCCACCGCGATGTGCTCGGGAACGCCGATCGCAACAAGTGTGCCCGAGAGACCAACCGTGGCCACGGCAACATTGCCGCCCGGTGCGGGAACGCTCGATGCGAGTGCACCGACGCCGATGTTCAGTGCGAGCAGCGTCCACAACGACACGGTCGTTCCGCACGCTTGAAGGCACGCGAAGAGACAGACGCCGTTGAGGATCGCGGCGATCGCGTTTCCTCCGAGCAGCAACGCGAGTTGGCGAGGTGACCGCAGGATCCGGGCAAGGTTCACGACCGCTTGTCGCAGCGAGGGGAGGACCGCATGGCGAAGGCGGCGGATGCCGAAGACGATGCCCGCAGCGACGCCGAGTGCGGCGGCGATGCCCAAGAGGGTTTCGGCGATACCGAGCACGGAGACGGCTCCGAGACTGAGGCGGTTCGGCGCGAACAGCACGGCCGTGACAAACAAGACAAGTTGGGCAACACCGCTGCCGACCGGGTCGAGAATGCCCCCCGACGCAACCGCCGTAGCCATGTCGGCGCCTTGTTTGCGGAGAAACCTCACCTGCAATGGCGCTCCGCCCATCACCGGCACAGCGAGGTTGGAAAAAGCCATCGCTATCTGCAACTCGATGGCCGGCCACAACGGCACGCGGAACGGAATGCTTCCCATCATCCCCGCGGCGTACGGGACCGCGGTCGCCATCGAGATCACGAACGCGGCGACGAACCACGCTGGTTGTGCGGCCGTCACGGTGTCCCACACGACCGATGGACTACTCAGCTGAGTCACCAGGGCGGACACCGCGGTCAGCGTCGCTATCGCCATGAGGACGCTCGAGGGTTTGACGCGGTACACGTCTCGGAGCTCACCGTTTGTCGTGCCCGTGATGTCGGCCAACTCCTCGCGGAGCTGCGCAAAGTGTGCACGTGCCGATCGCTTGGGCCCCGCTTGCGCTCGCGTCTGGCGCGACAACGCCGCGGGTTGCAGCAACGGTTCCGCGGCGCGGAGGTTCTCGGGTCCGAGCGTCTCGTAAGCGGCGCGCACGGCACGCTTCGTTCCGACGAGTATCGACGTCGACGCCAACAACTCGGCGACATCGCGCGATGCGAGAGCCTCCGAGCCGGACAATGTCGCGTGATCGAAACGGACGATCGCCGGGCCGTCGTCGCCGACGCGAACATGGGCCGCGTTGAGCCGTCCGTGCGCGATATGCGCCACGTGCAAACGCGCGACGTCGCGCCAAATCGCGTCGAGCAGCGCATCGGTGATCGCGTCGGGTGCGAGATCTTCCAACGCGTTGCCATCAATGGCCCTCTCCACCAGAAGCGCTGCACCGGGACCACCACGGCCCGCAACGAGCACCTTCGGGACTCGTACACCGTTGTC
>JAYUFA010000078.1:0-6923 GCA_043738925.1 Actinomycetota bacterium | reverse complement strand
GTGAAGGGATCGCTGGCGGGTTCGCCGGCGTCTACCCGGTGCTCAACGAACTCGAAGCACGCGGTCAAGTACGCCGTGGTTACTTCGTGGCGGGGCTTGGTGCTGCACAGTTCGCGTTGCCTGGCGCCGTCGATCGGTTGCGGGCCGAGCGCGGCGGTGACCTGTTCGGTTCGCGTTCGGTGCGCACCCTCGTGCTGGCAGCGACCGACCCGGCACAACCTTACGGCGCGGCCTTGCCATGGCCGGCCACCCCGTTGCGCCCGGCGCGTGCGTTAGGAGCGCTCGTGGTGTTACACGACGGCTTCGCGGTTGCGCTCGTCGAGCGCGGCGGAAAGAGCGTGATCACATTCACGGCCGAACACGCGATATGGGTTGCCGCGCTCGTCGATCGGCAGACGAGCGGTCGTGTCAAGCGCGTCGAACTCACCAGGATCGACGCTGTTCCTGTGCGCGAGCACTCGGCTGCACCCGTTTTGCGCGCCGCCGGCTTCGTCGACAGCTACCGCGGGATGTTGCTCAATCCGGCGCGCTAGATGGCGAAGACGCCATCGAGAAGCAGTCGTACGGCGGTGAGAACCGTGACCGCGCCGAGGACCGCGCCGACCGCTCGTTCGAAGGTGCCGCCACGGCGCGACGATCCGCCGCGGACCCACAACCAGACGACCAGACCGACGCCCAGTACCGCGGCGAGCACCACGCTGGCCACGTCACTCGCTCGATCGGCGGCCAGCGCCACGAGCGCGAGATCAGGGCGCAAGAACACCGGGAACAGCACGGGCACAAGCCAACGCGTTGGGGTGGTGATGGTGGGTTGCGGCGCGGGAAGGGGTGCAACGACGGCGTGCAAACCGACAGTCAGCAGAACGAGTCCGGCGGCGACCCGTGCGTTCGGCGCGCTCACGTCGAGCGCGTCGCGCGCGGCGACGCCGACAACGGCTATCACCGTGTACGCAACACACGCGAGCGCCGCACCTATCGCCACAGATCGAGTGTCTTGAATGGAGAGACAGTTGCGACGTCGCACCGGATTCGACGCGGCGACAAACGCCACTATCACGGCCCATACGGTCATCTTCGCAACCCTTGTTCTCGCATCATCACCAAGGCCGTCATCGTGTGTTGCTGATCGTCAATCTGCGTCACACCCTCGCGTATCCAGGCACCGCGGGTGCGTTCGGGGTTGCGCGTGAGCGCGGCTTGTTCCGCCGTCGTCTGACGCTGAAGCAACACACCGATCGCGCACGAAGCGCGCGCGTGAAGGTCGCGATCGGCGGTGAGCGATGGCAGAGACTCCAATGCAAGAATTGCCTCGGCCAACGCGCCGACGCCGGCACCCAGCGCGATCTGGCCGCGCGTGACGCGGCTGTACAACGAGCCGGTTCGTTGCGATTCGTACCGAATCTCCAGGCTCTCGAGTTCGGCGACGTGATGGGCATAACGCACGAGCGGTTCGTCGAGCACGGATGGTCCGGGCCACGTGTTCATTTCGGCAAGTGCATGTGACGCCCAATGATCGGGCACGTCCGGCCAGCGGTGCTCGGCGTCATCGCGCACGGTGGCGATGTAGTGGGCGATACGCAGTGCCGGCTCGCGCCATTCACCAGGATGCACCGTTTCGAGTCGCGCGATCGCCCACAACGCCTCACCGGTGCTGAACGGCGACGAGCTGGTCGCAACGGGAGCGTTGGTGCGCGGATCCCAATACGCGGCGACGGCGCCCGACGGCGCGACGTTCGTGACGAGGAAGTGGCCGAGCTCGTCGAGGAGCGTGTCGTCGCGCGTGTCGTGGGTGAGTTCACGGCGAAACAGCAAGGCGTTGAGGTAGAGCGAGGTGGCACCGAGGTCGTATTGCTCCTGCGGGTCGAGTGGCGCGAGCGCCTGCCATCCCGGACCGCGCACAAGGTGCTGACGCGCATAGGCGTCGGCGCGTTCCGCAACCGGTTGCGCATCGGTGACGCCGGCCGCCGCGGCCTGATAAAGGGACATCATGAGCCCGGCGTGGCGTACGAACTCGTAGACCGCGACATCGCTGTCAGTACCGATGTCGTATCGGTAGAGCCATCGTCCGTCGGGCTGCTGGGTGCGCGTGGCCCATCCGACGGCCTCCGTGATCGCGTGGTCGATTCGCGCAGGTGTGACCGTGCCGCATTGTTCGGGCTGCGCGACAAGCGCACGAACGACGCCGAGGGTCAACATCCATGCAACGAGTGCGCGTAGGGCTCGGCGCCGCCACAACACCTCGACGGTCCTCATAGGCCGAGCCTACGAGGCGTCGTCGGTCTCCTTCGTGTAGGAAATCCGGCACGCCATCGATTTCGCGGCAAGGATGCGCGGACAACCAACCGCCAGCGATCAGCCGCTGGTGTGCAACCCGGTATTTCATGAGGAGTAACCGTGCACAATCGACGTGGACGGATTGGGCTTGCTGCGCTTCTGGTCAGCGCCGCCCTTTTCGGCGTGGCGGCTGCTCCGTCGTCGCGGTCGAGTGGAAGCATCGTCGCGGCCCGGCGTCCGCGACCGACGACCACGACGACCTTGCAAGCAACGACGACGAGCCTCCTCGCGACGACATCCGTCAACGCGACCACCACCGCGACGTCACCATCGTCGACCAGTAGCAGCACGACCACCTCGACCACGGTCGTACGTTCGACGACCACGGCAGCCGCGGTGAAGTGTGTCGTCCGATTGCACGGCAAGGGTGGGGCGGGCTTCGGCACCTACAACGCCGGCTCATGGCTCGAGGTCGGTCCCAACGGCAACGCGCCCGGCTGGGGTGGCTTGCAGTGGCTGTACTTCCCCGAGTCGTCGTACGGTGCCGCTGTGGGCGTCGTGGCCGGTGCGATTTCGGCGAGTGGGTGTACACGCGTGGTGATCGATGGGTTCTCCAACGGCGCGGCCTTCGCGGCAAAGCTCGCGTG
Organism: Actinomycetota bacterium; assembly: GCA_043738925.1. Lineage (GTDB taxonomy): Bacteria > Actinomycetota > Acidimicrobiia > Acidimicrobiales > WLNW01 > WLNW01. Next base: position 4,002 of record JAYUFA010000078.1, on the reverse strand, counting down.
TCGTGGTGAATCGTTCGGCGGCAAGGTCGTCGGCTACGTGATCGATGACCCGGTGCCCGACCATGGCACGGACAGCTGTGCACGTTCGGCGCCTGCTGTTCTCTACTGGACGGGCGGCCTCGCCGGTGCCACGCCTGGCTGGTCATGCACTGCCGCGGATTGGACATGCGAGGGCGGCGAGAGCATCGGCATCAACGTCACGGCGGCCCACCTCGGCCTCGCGATCACGCCATCGATCTGGAATAGTCATCAGGCCTACACCAACCCGCCGGAGCTCGCCGCCTGGCTGCGGTAAGGCCGTAAGGTCTGCTACATGCGGCGGTCGATAGCGACGATGGTGTCTGTTGTCGCCGTTGCGGCGGTACTGAGCCCGGCCCTGTTCGACCACGACAGCTACCCCTTGTCGACGTACCCGATGTTCTCGTTCGACGAGGGTCGCATTGCCGCGATCGACACCGCTGTCGGCTACGACGCCAACGGCACGCGTCACCTGCTCTCGCCGACGATCATCGCCGGCGGCATCGAAGTCATCCACGCAGCCGCGACCTTGAGTGCCTCGATTGACAACGGTGACACCGACGCGCTCTGCGCCGAGATCGCGATGCGGGCCCGATCACGCAGTTCGCTCGTGCGTATCGAGGTGATCACCGAGGTGCACGACGTTGTGGTCTATTTCGACCATCGCGACGCACCGCGCGACATCGTCGTGCACTCCACCTGCGACGTGCCGCGATGACGGCGTTGCGAGATCGATACTTCGCACCCGAGGTGCCGACACGCCTCGCGGCGTTGCGCATCTTGGTCGGCCTGTTCGGAACGGTCTTCCTGATCGTGCGTACCGGATACCTGTTCGGAGTGGCTCGCCTGCCGGCCGCCCGATTCGATCCGATCGGCCCGCTCTGGTTCCTGCATCGGCCCGTCGCGATTGGGTTGGTTCACGTCGTGGTCGTTGTCGCCATCGCGCTTGGCGTGATGTTCGCGCTTGGTTGGCGGTATCGGATTACCGGACCGGTGTACGCACTGGTGCTGTTGACGATCACTACCTACGACAACTCGTGGCAACACATCGCGCACGCCGAGAATCTGTTCACGCTGCACACGTTGGTGTTGGGGTTCGCGCCGGCGGCTGATGCCTGGTCGTTCGACGCTCGGCGTCGTCGTGCCGATGATGCATCAATCGCACGCGAGGCATACGGATGGCCCGTGCGGCTGATCTCGGTGATCACCGTGTGCACCTACCTGCTCGCCGGTTGGGCGAAGCTGCGCCATGGCGGGGTTCACTGGATCACCGGTGACGTGCTGCGCAATCAGATCGCGCAGGACAACGTTCGCAAGTCGCTCCTCGGGGATCGCAGCTCGCCCATCGGCCGCCATCTCGTGTTGCACGGATGGGTATTCCCGCCACTGGCCGCCGCATCGGTGTTCGTCGAGATGGGCGCGCTTCTCGCGCTGATGCGTGGTTGGCCTCGGCGCGCGTGGGTGAGTGCCGCGTGGCTGTTCCATGTCGGCGTACTTGCGATCATGGCCATTCTGTTCATCTATCCGCTGACAGGTATCGCGTTCGCGTCGATGGGTCATCCCGATGAGTTGTGGCAGCGATGGCGGGCCCGGCGTGCCGCGGGTGCCCATGTTGAGACCGCCACCGATGCCGCCTACGGTCGGGCCCGTGTCTCAGACCTCCGTTGTCCCGAGCGGCCCACTCCTCGTTCTGTCGCCGCACCTCGACGACGCAGCGCTGTCGTGTGGCGCCTTGCTGGATCGCGACGAGCCGGTCACCGTCTGTGATGTGTTCACCGAGCGACCCGAGCCCGAGCAGCGCACCCATTGGGATCGCAACTGCGGGTTCGACGGGTCCCATGTGGCGCACGAGGCGCGTTGGGCCGAGGAACGCGACGCGTTTGCGGGCAGCCCGCACGCGCTCGTGGCCGTCGACCTGATCGATGGCCAATACCTGCCGGGCATTCGCGACGAAGGCGATGCTCGCCGTATCACCAGCGCCATCGACACCTGGCTCGACACCGTCGGGCGTCACGGCACCGTTGTCGTACCGGTTGGCGCCGGGAATCCGCATGGTCGCGCGAGCACGCTTGCGACCCGGTGGCGTGCGCGGCGCGCGGGTACCTTCGCCTTCAACAACAGCCCCGATCACCTCTTTGTGCGTGACGCTGCACTCGCACATCTTCGTGAGCGAACCGACGTGACGTTGTTGCTCTACGAGGAGTACCCGTACCTCTACGCCATGAGTGGCGCGCTTGCCGTGCGCGCTCTGGCCGCATGGCTTGATCGCGACGCGATAGCGCTGTCGATGCCAGTGGATCGCGCCGCGAAGGCCGAACGGATCAGCGCCTACCAATCGCAGTTGTCGTTGTTGTTCCGCGCGACCTCGCGCGAAGCAATCGAACGGACGTTGCCCGCACACGAGCGGTACTGGGAGCTGCGCGTGTCATGAGTACGAGATCGCGTCGAGCACGTTGAGCTTCGCTGCCCGGCGAGCCGGGAAGATCGCCGCGAACAAGCCCGCCAGACCCGACAGGAGAACGAAGACAAGGATCTGGACCGTCGGTACCGAGATCGTCGAGATGATCGAGTCGGGGATTGCGCTGGCCAGCGCTACGCCGAACACGATGCCCATAACCGCGCCGAGGATGCCGCCGAACAGCGCGATGACGACGGCCTCCCACCGGATCATGCGGCGAAGCTGACGGCGCCCCATCCCGATGGCCCGCAACAAACCGAGTTCACGAGTGCGTTCGAAGATCGACAGCGTGAGTGTGTTGATGATGCCGATCAGTGCGACGAGTACCGAGAGCAACAAGAACCCGTTGACCAGGATCAGGATGTTGTCGAGGTTCTTCTCCACGGACTTGCGGAACTCGTCCTTGTTTTGGAGCTTTTGCGGCGGGTACTTGGCAACCACCGCCTCCAGCGCTGGACGGGCGAGTTTCGGGTCCTGACCGTCGGCGAGTCGGATCGCGACGAGCCCATCGAGCCCTTCTGGCAGGTTGGCGTTCCACGCCGCATCGTCGATCAGATAGTTGCTGTTGAAGATCTGGTTGTTCCCGAAGATTGCCGTGACGACGAACGGCTGAGGGGCCGAGCCTTGGAACTCGACGTTGATCGTGTCACCGAGCTTCGCGCCCGTCTTCTTCGATGCGTCGGTGTGCAAGGCAATACCGTTCTTCGGAGCATTTGCGAACGAACCGCTCTTCACGCGCATGTCGAACGTGCGCTCGAGGTCGTTGAACGACACCGCGGTCATGCCCTTGGTGTCGCCGTTGATTCGGATCTGCCCTTCGCGAATGGACAACACGTTCGTCACGCTCGGAAGTTGCGCAAGGTCACGGCCCAGTTGAGGGGAGAACCCTGTCCCCGGCCCGTTCGTCGCGATCACATAGTCGGCGGTGACACCAGTGGCAAGCACCGACTTGAAGGTGGCCCGTAGCGACTGGGCGACGACCGCGACCATGCACACGAGCGCTATGCCGATCATGAGCGCCGACGCCGTCGCCGCGGTTCGCCGTGGGCTACGAGCGGCGTTCTCGCGGGCGAGCGTTCCGGTCGCTCCGAAGACTGCAGGCAACGGAGCGCCCAATGCGCGGGCCGAGGGACGGGCGATCAGCGGGCTGAGCACGGCGACCGCCACGAAGATGATCAACGCGCCACCACCGATGAGCAGCAGAGTCGTGGCCGTCGAGCCAGCTGCTCCGAGGAGGCCGAACGCGGCCAAGGCAATGCCGACAAGAAGCGCAAGAACGCCACCGGTGGTTCGTGTTGCCGTTCCCTGCGGGGAGGCACTCTCGCCTTCGCGTAGCGCGGCAATGGGCGCGATCCGTGCGGCCTTGAGCGCCGGCAGGATCGAAGCCGACACCGTCACGCCGACGCCCACGATGATCGCCACGATGATCGTACGTGGCCGCAATTCGAGCGGACCGCGTGGCAGCGAGAACCCGGCCGCGGCGAACGCGGCGCGCATGCCGACAGCGAACAGCACGCCGAGGCCCA
>JAYUFA010000077.1:0-18305 GCA_043738925.1 Actinomycetota bacterium | reverse complement strand
CGAGACCACCTACCCCACGGCGATGGGCTACCTACGCGATGCAGATCGAGCCGCCCAGGGGGGCCGCTCGCTGCGCACGTTTGGCGGTCGGCTGATCAGCGTTGGATCGACGAACGCTCACGATGTCAGTGAACGCGACCATCGGCGCATCGCTGCGTCGCGTGGACGCTATGGACGTAATGCGATGGTGCAAGGCGCGGCGGCTGAGTTGTTCAAGCTGTGGGCGGTCATCGTGCGCGCCCGAGGTGCCACGATCAATGCACGCATTGTGCTCTGCCTGCACGACGAGTTGCTGGTGCACGTACCCGAAGAGCGTGGCGAGAACGCGGCACAGTTGGTGAACGACGCGTTGGCCGAGGCGGTGCATCGATGGGCACCCGGAGGTGCGGCTCGCTTTGTCGCCGAGGTGAGCGTGATCACACGCTGGTCGGAGGCGAAGCGATGACGACGCGAGTGATCGAATACATCGGTGCGTTCTACGACGCAAGCGCGAGCGCGGCGAGTGTGGCACCGAGATTCCCGCACGCTTCGATGTCGGCGGCACTCGGTGCCCCGGTGACCACAACCGGAAGAAGTGCGATGCGCCAACGCAGGCCCGTCGTGATGACCTCTACGCCGTGCGTGGCCCCGGCGGCGTCCTCGTTGCCGTGCACCGCGAGGCCAAACGGACGCCCCCGAGTCGCGTCGAGACACGGGTAGTAGATCTGATCGAAGAAGTGTTTGAGTGCGCCCGACATGTAGCCGAGGTTGGCGGGCGTGCACAGCACGAGTGCATCCGCTGCAAGCACGTCGCTCGTCGTCGCCTCAAGCGCGGCACGCGCCACAATGCGCACCGCGTGCAGGCTTGGATCGGATGCGCCATCGCGAATGGCCTCGAACATGGTGTGCGTCGCCGGCGACACGGTGTGATGGACGATGAGCAACGTAGGCACGCGGACAGCTTCGCGTGCCTACGTCTGACCCGCATCAAGCTCGCGCTCGATGCGGGTCACGCTTATCGTTCCCTTGGCACCGAGCGGCTGCGAAAAGACACTCACCCGCAACTCCTCGAGCGCCCAACGAAGATCAAGAATCTCCGGTGTGAGTGACCACGCCGGCCGTTCCGCGATGATGCGTGCGTATCGCCGCTCCAACGGACGCACCTCGGCCATGCGGCGCAGGTCACGTTCGACCCCTTGTGCGAGACGATCGACGCGGTGCTCGACAGCCGTCACGTAGCGCATCAGGTCGGGCACGCGCGGCGCGCCGGCCGCACGCACAACGCCGCCCTGCGTAAGCCGATCGAGTTGTTGGCGCGCATCGGCGATAGACGCCTGAAACGCTTCGCCTCCGAGCTGATGGAGTTTGGTTCGCACGATGCTCGCCACCCGCAACATGTCGAGCGCGCCGCGCAGGGCATTGGTGGCAAGCGCCGGCACACGCTGCCGTGCGTCCGTCGCCAACGCATCGTAGGCAACGCCGTCCCAAGGCAACCCGACGGCTTCCTCGAGAACCTTGTCGATCGCGACGCTGACGCATTCATCGACGAGCTGATCGAAGGTCGTCGCATGACCGGCCGTCGCCAATTGCTGCTTCGCGCCGATGGAACGCGCGACGAGGCGATGCTGCGGATCACAGGCGATCTCCAGCAGCCGCCGCACGCCGGCGCGCATGACGCGCTGCTGTGTCGCCCTATTCGTGAAGACACGCAACGAGACGCTGTCGCCGTCGTCGAGCAGAGCCGGATAGCCCCGCACGAGGTGGCCGTCATACGGTCCCTCGACGATCGGGGGGATCGCGCCAAGGTCCCACGCGACGATGCCGGACCGTTCGCGTATTGGCACGATCTGAGCGATTGCCGCACGCATCACCTTGGCCTGTCGCCGCCGGAGTAGCTCGAGATCATCGTCGGCGTCGACGGCGTTGTGGTCGTTGTCGGTCACGATGAAGTGCACACGCAGGTGCGGTGGAACGCGGCGCAGATCGAACGCAGACGGTGCCACTTGGACGTCGATGACCGCGGCAAGTGCGGCCGCCAACGCTTCAGCGAGCGCGCCCGACGGTTCGCCCAGCACATGGCACACAGCGTCGATCGTGTCCTGCATCGGAACGAGTTCCCGGCGCACGTCCTTGGGTAGCGACCGAAGCAGGGCATCAACGAGTGTCCGCCGATGACCAGGTATCTGCCAACCGAACGATTCCGACGCGAGTTGGTGCAACAGCACAAGCGGCACGTGCACGTTCACGCCGTCGAGTGGTCCGCTGGGGTCATAGCGATACGTCACGGGCAACGCGATGTTGCCCACCTGCCACGTGTCGGGATAGTCGGCCAGACGAACGCCCGCATGTGACGCGACCAACTCGTCGGTGAAATCGAGTAGCGAGGGCTGATCTCGTCGAGTCCGATTCCACCAAGTGTCGAAATGGCGGCCGGAAACGACACCCGCATCGACGCGCTCGTCGAAAAAGTCCTCGAGGGCCGCGTCGTCGAGGAGATCGTCGCGACGCACGCGAATTTGCATCCGGCGTACATGATCGACGAACGCGGCATTGCGCTCCCTGAACGTGTGGTGTGTGCGCCAATCACCCTCGACGAGTGCGTGGCGGATGAACAGCAAGCGCGCCTCGCCGGCGTCGATAGCGTCGTACGCGACCGTGCGACCGCTCACAATCGGGAGGCCGTACAGGGTCACCGTCTCCGTGGTGACGACTGCACCGCGGATCGCATCCCACCGTGGATCGCCGTAGACGCGCTTGACGAGATGCGCACCCAGCTGCTCGGCCCATTCAGGTTTGACGGTGGCCGCGCGGCGAGCCCACAGCTGATTCGTTTCGACAAGCTCGGCGGCCATGATCCACAGCGGGGGCTTGCGGGCGATCGCCGAGTCGGGCGCGATCGCGAACTTTGCGCCGCGCGCACCACGGAAGGAGCGCGTCTCGGTCTCGCGCATGCCGAGATGCGACAGCAGCCCGGACAGGAGCGATTGATGAATGTGGTCGGGATGCCCGTGTTCAGTGCCGGCGCGAATGCCGAGATCGCCCGCGGCGCGTCGCAACTGGCTGAACAGGTCCTGCCACTCGCGCACGCGCAGGTAGTTCAGATATTCGCGACGGCACAGCTTGCGGAACTGGTTCGAGGAGAGCGTTGCTTGCTGCTCGCGCAGGTAGTGCCACAGCGCGACGAACGCGAGGAGGTCGGAGCCGACGACATGGAAGCGGCGATGCATTTCATCGGCCGCTTGTCGCTTGTCTTGCGGTCGTTCGCGTGGGTCCTGAATCGACAGCGCGGCCGCTATCACCATCACATCGTGCACGCAGTTGCGTTGTTCGGCCTCGAGCACCATGCGGCCGAGACGCGGATCGACCGGCAAACGCGCAAGGCGTCGGCCGATCGGTGTGAGTCGGCGAGCGGCGTCCTCAATGGCGCCGAGTTCTTCGAGCAGCAGATAGCCGTCGCGCACGGCGGCCGCGTCGGGCGCTTCGAGAAAAGGAAATGCGGCGACGTCGCCGAGACCGACCGCCGTCATCTGCAGGATCACCGAGGCGAGGTTGGTGCGCAGGATCTCGGGCTCGGTGAACGCCGGGCGTGCTGCGTAGTCCTCCTCGCTGTAGAGACGAATGCAGATGCCGGGCGCGACGCGACCGCAACGACCGGCGCGCTGATTTGCCGATGCTTGCGAGATGGGTTCGATCGGTAGGCGCTGCACCTTGAGGCGGCGGCTATAGCGCGAGATGCGCGCGTTGCCGGCATCGACAACGCATCGCACGCCGGGCACCGTGAGCGATGTCTCGGCGATGTTTGTGCTGAGTACGACTCGCCGGCGTGTGTGTGGCGCGAAGATGCGTTGCTGCTCGGCCGAGGACAGTCGCGCGTACAACGGCACAATGTCGGTATCGCGCAGGTCGGCGGCGCGGAGCGCGTCGGCCGTGTCGTGAATCTCACGCTCACCGCTTACGAACACCAACACATCACCGGGTTCTTCGCGGCCTAGCTCGACGACAGCATCGCAGATCGCCTGTGTCTGATCTCGATCCTCGTCTCCGTCATCGAGTGGTCGGTAGCGCACCTCAACCGGAAAAGTGCGGCCTTCAACTTCGATGATCGGCACGAGCGCTCCGTCGCGTGCGAAGTGGCGCGCGAATCGTTCGGTGTCGATGGTCGCCGATGTGACGATCACCTTGAGGTCAGGGCGCGCTGGCAACAGCTGTGCGAGGTAGCCGAGCAGGAAGTCGATGTTGAGACTGCGCTCGTGCGCCTCGTCGATGATCAACGTGTCGTAGCGGCGCAACAGGCGATCGCGTTGCAGTTCGGCCAGCAGAATGCCGTCGGTCATCACCCGCACGAGTGTTTCCGCGCCGATCTGATCGTTGAAGCGCACCGTGTAGCCGATCTCCGCGCCCAGCGCGACGCCGAGCTCCTCCGCGACGCGCGTAGCGATGCTACGTGCCGCGACCCGGCGTGGCTGAGTGTGTCCGATGAGGCCGGCCACGCCGCGGCCGGCCTCCAGACAGAACTTGGGGAGTTGTGTGCTCTTCCCCGAGCCCGTCTCGCCCGCGACGATGACGACTTGGTGCTCTCGGATCGCCTCTACGAGATCGGATCGGCGCGCCGTGATCGGCAATGACTCGGGGTATCGCAGGCCGTCTTCAACGAGCAGCCGGGCGGCGGCTACGCGCCGTGGGTCGACTTCGCCGTGGTGGTTGGGTTTGCGTCGGCGCGAAGAAGGCATGGGTTCAGCGAAGTGGGTTGGGGAGACGTGCTCAGCATGGCAGCACGATTCGCAGCCTCCTCCTGCTACGCCGCGATCTTGCGCGTCGGGCGCGTCAGGCGACTACGACGCGGCCGATCGCTCCACTGTTGATCGACAATGCGTACAGCTCGCCGTCGGGTCCCTGGCCGAACGAGGCGATGCCGTTGCCGCGCAACTGTGCGCCGAAGTCGCGGTACTCGACGCCACCTGAGCCTCGACGCAGCCCGCGCAATCGCGAGGAGCAGTAGTCACTGAAGAGGTAGGTCCCGCGCAACTCTGGAATGGCGTTGCCTCGATACACGTAGCCGCCGCTGATGGAACAACCGTTGTCGTTGCTGTGTGCGTAGTCGTAGATGGGTTCAACGTTGTCGGCGGGCCGTGCGCCGTTGTACTGGTGCGTGCCCTCTCGCAGCGGCCAGCCGAGGTTTGCTCCGGCGCCGCGCCCCGCAGCCGCGAGGAAGTCGATCTCTTCCCACGCATTCTGTCCGACGTCGCCAATCCACAGGTCGCCGGTGGCTCGGTCGAACGAGAAGCGCCACGGGTTGCGCAGCCCTCGGAGCCACTTCTCGGGCGCTCCGCCTCCGCCAGCCCACGGATTGTCGGCGGGCACGCTGTACGTGCCGCTCGCGCGCCCGGCCGGATCGATGCGAATGAGTCCGCCGAGCAAGCTGTTGAGGTTCTGGCCGTTGCCGAACGGGTCACCTTGACCGCCGCCGTCGCCGAGGCCCCACCACAACATTGCGTCGGGACCGAACGTGATGTGGCCGCCCTTGTGGTTACTCGCGTTCGGTTGTTGCACCGTGATCACCGTGCGACGCGACGCCATGTCGACGGCGTTGGCGTTCATTGCGAACTCGTCGACGCGGCTGTTGCCGTCGGCAGGGTTGAAGCTCACGTAGAGGTGCGTTCCGTCGGGTGAGAACGTCAGGCCCAAGAGCCCGCGCTCACCGTCGGTCGCGAGGTCGGGGCGTAAGTCGACCAATGCGGCGCTGACCGCTCCAGTTGCGGGGTCGACACTGCGCACGGTGCCGCCCCGCTCGGAGACGTACAACAGCGACGAACCGGAACGCGCCGCAAGATCGGACGGCGCGCTGACCGATGCGATCTCGTGAAACGCCAAAGCGATCGACGCGAGTGGCACTGCGCCCGCAGTGGTCGGAGGCGATGTGGGTCGCGTCGTCGGCGCAGCGGTAGCCGGTGGCGCGGTGGCACTCGGTGGCGCGCCGGTCGTGGGTGCGGCCGTTGTGCCGGCCGGCGTCGTCGTCGACGCAATCGTTCGACCGGTGGTGGTCGCTATTGCGGCGGTGGTTGTGCTTGTCGACGTCCTGAGTGTGCTCGAAGGTGGCGAAGTCGTGGTCAACGTGTCATCAGGCGCAGAAGTCGGTGTGTCGACACGAGCCGCGGAGACATCGTCGGTCGCGGCGCTTGTTGTCGCTGAGCGGTCGCCGCCCGCGCAAGCCGTAGCGAGCGTGACGACCAGCGCAACGCTGCGCCACCGACCGTTTGCGAATCGCATGGGGACGGTATCGGCGCGGTGTGGAGCGACCTGAACCTGTTGGCGTGTTTGGCTTCGGGCCGATCATGCCGTGGACGACTAGCCTTCATGCAATGGGGGATGGCGAAGCGTTTCGCGATGTGCGCGTGCTCGATTTGACCGACGGATTCGCCGGGGCCCTCGCCACGATGATCCTCGCGGACAACGGAGCGACGGTCGTACGCCCGGTCGTCACCTCCGAAAGCGCGGCGCAGGCGGAGCAGGACGAACCGCCAGGCGCGTGGCAATGGCGTCGTCACGCCGACGTTGTCGCGGTCGCGTCAGTCGCGTTCTCCGCCACCGTGCAGTCGTTGCTCGACACGAGCGATGTGGTTGTCATCACTGCCGGTAGTCGCGCGGCGGGCGTGCTCGACGTGGTGAACCTGGTCGACGCGACCGAGGGGTGGCGCGCCACGCGGCCGAGCCTGATCGTGTGCGCGATCGACGCGTTCGGGGACCACCCGACGCTCGGGTCGGCTCCGGTGCACGATGGCATCGTCCATGCCGCAGCCGGGCGGATGTTCGACACGGGCGCGGCATTCCGGCTCGGGCGTCCTGCGTATGTTGCGGCTCCGTTGGCGAGCTACGGCGCAAGTCAGGCTGCGGTGCAGGGCATCGTCGCAGCGTTGATCGATCGTGATCGCACCGGCGTCGGGCAAACGGTTCGAACCAGTCTCGTGCGGGCGTTGACGATCTTCGATTTCTGGGGGCCTGACGGGATGCCGGTGGGCGTCGGGCGGCCACTCGACGAGCGAGGGCCGACTCCGGCGGTTGGGTACACCCCGGCCCCGACCAAGGATGGCAAGTGGCTGCAGTGGGCCAATTGGGCACCGCACCTCATTCGGGCGCAACTCCAACTGCTCGGGCTCGACGATGTGTTCGACGATCCTGCGTATGCGGCGCTGTCGAATCTGACGCCCGACCTCGCGCACGGGCTGTGGGAGCGGGTGCTTGACGCGACCGCGCGGCGGTCGGCGGCCGAGTGGATGGACGCGCTGTCGTCGACGGGCGCGGCCGGTGGCGAGATCATCCGCACGACCATCGATGGCATGGACCATCCGCAGGTGCGCTACAACGGCGATGTCGTGGTCTCGCGGGATCCGGTGCTGGGCAGTGTCGAGCACCTCGGTCCGATCCTTCACGTTGTCGACGATGCGCTGGCGCAGACCACCAAACCAGTGGCCATTGTCGACGCTCGCTCCGATGACATGCACGCGGACGTCGACGCCACGAGACGCCCGCTGGAGGGCGTTGTTCTGCTCGAAGCGGCGGCCATGATCGCCACGCCTATCGGTTCAGCACTGCTCGCCGACCTGGGCGCTCGCATCATCAAGATCGAGCCGATCGGTGGCGAGCCCGGCCGCACCTTGCCGTTCATCAAGACGTTGCAGGGCAAAGAGAGCATTGCGGTCGACATCAAGACGTCTGAAGGCCGCGAGATCGTGCATCGTCTCGCGGCGCGCGCCGACATGTTTCTGCACAACTATCGGCCGGGCGTGCCCGAGAAACTGGGTATCGACGCCGCGTCGCTGCACGCGCACAATCCGCAGTTGTTGTACCTCTACGTCGGTGGCTACGGCAAGCATGGCCCGAGCGAGAAGATGCCCGCGTACCATCCGGTGGCAGGTGCTGTGTGCGGCAATGCCGCGCGCCAAGCGGGCCGCGGTGCACTCACATCGGTACCCGACGACATGGCCGCGCGCAAAGCAGCGTCCTTGCACCTGTTCGTTGCGAACGAAGGCCACCCTGACCCGGTCACCGGCGCACTCGCGGCCACGGCGCTGCTGGTGGCCCTCGCATCGCGGCGGCATACGGGCGTGGGCTGCGAGATGAACACGTCCATGTTGTGCGCCAGCGCGTATCTCATGAGCGGTGATTGGATTCGCTACGACGGTCGCCCGCCGAGTGCCGAGGTCGATCCCGAATTACGGGGCACGCACGCACTCGATCGATTGTACGAGACGCGCGATGGTTGGCTGTTCGCAGGCGTCGATACCGGCGACGCGTACGTGCGCCTGGCATTAGCCGTTGCGCAGCACGTTGATGCGGCCTCGGCCTTGCACGATGAACGGTTCGCCACGCTGGCCGATCGACGCGTCAACGACGCCGCGTTGGCCGAGATTCTCGCGTCCTCGTTCGCCGCACGATCTGCCGACGAATGGGAGCGTGACCTCTTGGCAGTCGGCGTCGGCGCGGTGCGCGCCGATCGCGGTTCGTTCGTGAGCTTCCAGCAGCGTGAGATGGCCGCCGATCGGTTCGCGCTCGCCCGTCGTGTTGCGAGCCCTGGTCGCGGAGCGCATTGGCGCGCTTCGGCCGTTGTCGACATGCGCGGTGTCGATCGCGTCGGCGGCGCGTGCCTGGCCGGTCAACACACGCGAGCGATTCTGTCCGAGCTCGGTTACGCGACTGCCGACATCGACCGGCTCGTGGCCACGGGCGTTGTTGGCGTGGCGGAGCACACGACGAGCGCGTCCGATACTTCGAGTACGGCGGAGGCCGCATCGCGGTTTCGTGCGTTGCAGACCTTGCACCTGGAACCGCCGGCGTTCGTCGACGACTGGGCGGTGCATCTGCTCCCGGAGGAGGAGCGTGAACGCCTACGCGGTCCCGCCGGCCGCGAGGAACTCGAGGCGCGGCGCCCGACCTTTCCGATCTCAGGCGTCGGCATCGGCAGTCTTCGTTTCGCCGAAGACGAGGTGCTGGCCGCGATCGAGCGCGGCATCGATCAGTACGTCGTCATGGGCGCCGGCTTCGACACGTTCGCCATGCGACACCCCGAGTTCGTGGACAGTGTTCGCGTGTTCGAGGTCGATCACCCCGACGTGCAGGCGCTCAAACGCGAACGTCTCGCTGCGGCGCCTGCGTTCGTTCTCGTACCGCACTTCGTGCCGGTCGACTTCGAGACGATGAGCTTGACGACGCAGTTGCGAGCCTCTTCCTTCGATGCGTCGCGTCCGGCCGTCGTGAGTTGGATGAACACATTGCCGTATCTGTCCGTTGAGGCAATCACCGCTACGTTGCGCGAACTCGGCTCAGTCTTGGCGCCGGGCAGCCTTCTGTTGTGCAACTACCCCTGCAGGGACGTGCCGACGAGCGATGCTCAGCGCGACGTCATGCGCGATATCAGTGTCGCGGTGACAGCACGCGGTGAGCCCTTCCGTAGTCGTTACCGTCCCGATGACTTCGTGGCGTTGCTTGCCGAACACGGATTCGACGTCATCACCCACATCACCGAACACGACCTCAACAGTCGATATTTCGCGGCACGAACGGACGGGTTCAGCGCCGGCGTACCTGCCCGCGTCGTGTGTGCGGAACTCAGAGGAGTACGTCGATGACCTATGTGTTGGTACACGGTGCAACGTTCGACGGTCGCTGCTGGGAGCCGCTGCTGCCGTATCTCGACGCGGACGCTGTTGCCGTGGACCTCCCCGGCCGTGGCTCGCGTCCGGCTGACCTGTCGCTCATCGCGATCAACGATTTCGTCGATGCGGTCGTCGACGAGATTGTGAGCCGCGACCTGCACGACGTGCAGTTGGTTGGTCATTCTCTGGCGGGCATCACGCTGCCCGGCGTGGCCGCACGCATTCCCGATCGATTGGCCCGGCTGGTCTTCGTCGGGGCCACCGTGCCTGCGCACGGTCAGACCGTCATGGACGCGCTCAATGCCGCGGTTCGTGAGTTGGCAGACGACAACGCTGCCGAGGGTACGGTGATCGCGCCCGAGGATTGGGCTCGGCGGCTGTTCTGCAACGATATGGATGAGACGCAAACGAAATGGACGTTGGAGCACATGGTGAACGAGGCACCGGGGGTGATGACCGAGCCGGTCGATCTCCGCGGCCTGGAGAACGAGGTCGCCCGCTCGTGGGTGTTGCCGCTGCGCGACGCGATCGTCGTGCCCGATGATCAGCGGCGCTACGCCGAGCGAGTCGCAGCCGACGTGAACGAGATCGACGCGGCGCACATGGTGATGATCTCGCAGCCGCGCGAACTCGCCCGCGTGCTGGGAGTCCTGCGTGCCATCTCGACCGGCATCGGAACGTAGGGTCGGCTGTGCGCACGATCGGCTTGCTCGGTGGGATGTCGTGGGTGTCGACCGAGCATTACTACCGCCTCATCAACGTCGAGGTCGGCGCTGCACTCGGCACCGAACATTGCGCGCGACTGCTGCTCTGGCAGGGCGATTTCGCGGAGCTCGCGGCAATGCAACGCGCCGGCCGATGGGACCGAGCGGGTGAGCATCTTGCGGCCGGTACACGCGCACTGGTTGGCGCCGGTGCAGAGGTCATCGCGATCGGCGCGAACACCATGCATCTCGTCGCTGATGCAGTGAGCGCAGCAGCGGGCGACGCGGAGCTCGTGCACATCGTCGACGTCGTGCGCGACGCGTGCGTTGCCGCCGGCGTCACCAAGCTTGGCCTGCTCGGTACGCAGTACACGATGGAGTCGGCCGAGCTTTACCCACCGCGCTTGGCCGCGGCCGGTATCGAGGTGCTCGTGCCGTCACCGACGGAACGGTTGGCGATCCACCAACACACCATGGACGAACTCACCCGCGACGTGGTCACCCAAGCCGCCCGCACGTCGTTTCACGCTGCTTGTGAGGAGCTCATCGCACGCGGCGCCGGCGCGATCGCGCTCGCTTGCACGGAGCACGGAATGATTCTGCGCGAAGGCGATCTTGCGGTGCCGATCCTCGATTCAGCCGTGCTGCACGCTCGTGCAATCGTGGCCGCGGTCCTCGGCTGAACCTTCTAGCGGGATGCCGAAAATGCTCTCGTCGTGGGCTGGTCGGTGGGTGTGTCGGAGGTGCGGTTGCAGGATGCTGGCGACCTTTGAAGGATGGTGCACCTGGGCGGTGCTTCACTCTTCTAGGAACACGGCCGGAAGAACACCAGTCACTTAGCGTTCAGGATCCTTACTGAAGCGCTTCATGCTCTTTTCGAACTCGCCGATCGTGCTGTAGACGGCGAGGCGGTCGATGTGGCGTTGCACATTGCGGTCTTGCACGTCGGCGTACATATCGACGGTGAGCTTGGCGAGCCCCAAAGCCTCGGCCTGAATGGTCATCAGATGACGACAGAACGCGTACACGTCGTCCATGAACGAATCGGTCGGGAAGACGTCGTGTACGAGACCGATGGTCTTGGCCTGCTCGGCCCCTACCGACATGGCGGCCATGGCCATCCACTTTCCCCACGCCGGGCCGATGAGCCGCGTGAGCCGGCTGGTGCCACCACTGCCGGCGATTGCGCCGAGCTGCACTTCGGGCAGACGAAACTGCGCGTCGGGAGTGCAAAACCGAAAGTCGCATGATGCGGCCATCTCGACGCCCGCGCCGAGACAGATGCCTTGCACCGCCATGATGATGGGCTTCTCGATTGCTTCGAACTCGTCGTAGAGCAGGTGATGACTGCGGTAGTTGCGACGAAAGTTCCAACCGGGATGCAGGTGTTGCGTTTCGGGGTTGCCGGGTCGATTCCCGCCGGGCGCGGACAAGTCGAGCCCCGCGGTGAAGTACTTGCTGCCCGTTGCGGTGATCACCATGCACCGCAAGTCGTCGCGGTCGGCGAGCGCGTTCGCGGCGGCCCAGAAAGCGGCGGTCACCTCGTGTGAGATCGCGTTGAGCTTCTTCGGACGATGGATGGTGACGGTGATGATGCCGTCGTCCTCGGTTGTCGTGCAGTGCGCCTCGTCGGCCATCGCGTTGGCCTACGGCTCGTCGGGCAGGTCGGGTGCCCATGAGGAGCCGTTGATGTGGCTGCCACCATCGACGTACAACGTGTTCCCGGTCATGTAGCGGCAATCCTCGCTCGCGAGGAATAGGGCAACCGGGGAGATGTCGTCATACGTGTCGCCGGTGCGGCCCATAGGGTTGGCTGCATCGGCCGACGCGACGAGTTCGGGATGCTCGGCCATGACGGCGCGAAAGGCGGCCGATTTCGCGGCCGGGCAAATCACGTTGCAGACGATGCCGGTGCTCGCCCATTCACGAGCAGCGGTACGCGTTGCGGCGCGCAACGCTTCCTTCGCGGTGTTGTACTCGAGCGTGCCCATGTGCGCGTTCACACCATTGAGCGAGCAGAGGTTGATCACGCGCCCCCAGCCCGCCGCCTTCATGTAGGGGAACGCGGCCTGCATGGCCCACAGCGGGCCGCGAAAGCCGACCGCGAGCCCGTGATCGATGAGCGCGTCGGTCTTCAACTCGACACGACTGATCTTGCCGCCGCCCCATGCGTTGTTCACGAGAATGTCGATCGAACCCCAGGTGTCGACCGCGGTTCGGATCATGGCCTCGTTGTCTTCGCGCTTGCGCACGTCGGTCGCCACGAACACGGCGTTTCCGTCGTAGGCGCGTGCCAGCTCGTCGGCCACGGCTCGGCCGCGGTCTTCGTCGCGCTCGGCGATGACGACCTTGGCCCCCTCGACGACAAACCTTCGAGCGATACTCGCGCCGATACCGTCGCCAGCGCCGGTGACCACCGCGACCTTGCCCTGCAAACGCCCCATACCCACCCCGAGTTATCGTCGAACTAACTTGCCCGGCCATGAGCAGATCCGAGCGCGTGGCGATCGTAACCGGCATAGGTCCAGGCATTGGTCGCTCGACCGCACTCGGTCTCGCCAATGCCGGATACTCGATCGTGCTGGCGGCACGGCGCCCCGACTTGTTGGCCGATGTGGCACGCGAGGTCGAAGCGGTCGGTGTGCGAGCGCTCGCGGTGCCGACCGACGTGGGCGAACTCGAACAATGCGCCCATCTGGTCGACACTGCCGTCGAAGCGTTTGGTCGCATCGACGTGCTGGTGAACTCTGCGGCAAAGGGCTCGCCGAACCACACCATCGTCAACGCCGATCTCGCCGAGTGGCAGCAGGCGTGGCAGGTCAACGTGTTGGGGCCGATCGAGCTGGCGCGCCGCTCGTTGCCGCACATGGTCGCCGTGGGCGGCGGGTCGATCGTGATGGTGTCGACGTTGGCGGTGCGGGCCATCAACGCGGGTCAGGGCGCGTACGCCGCGACCAAGGCCGCGCTCACCGTGGCCGCGCAGACGTTGGCACGCGAGGTTGGTCGTGACAACGTGCGGGTCAACATCGTGGTGCCGGGCTTCGTGCCCGGCCCGAACGCTGACGCCATGTTCGGGCGCCTTGCCGAACGTCGTGGCATCACCGTCGAGGAGGTCGCGGCCGAGCTTGCAAGCGCCACCGCGTTACGCCGGTTGCCTGATCCGGAGGACATCGCGGATGCGATCGTGTTCCTGACCTCCGAACGCGCCCGGTCGATCACCGGCCAGACCCTCGATGTCAACGGTGGCCACTGGTTCGCCTGATCGCGCGCATCTTGGCCTGACCGCGCGCATCGCGACTGCCGGTCCTACGCCGGCGGGGTCACCTGCCAACCGCGGCGTTCGAGCTCTGCGCTGAGCAGGCCGGCCGGCATGCCGCGCAGGAGATCGACCCGCTCGCCCTCGAGTCGATCGGCGGCCGATACGCGTTCGCCGAACCCGGCAAGCGATGCTCCCGGTTCGTCCGCCGAGTCGTCGGCGCCGCCAACGAGGAGTTGGTCGATGAGCGCCGATGCCTCGTTGCGGCTGAACTTGCCGGAAGCTTGCCGTTGGGTGAGCCCGAGCGGCCCACGAGCATCACGAAAATCGCGATGGCCTGCCTTCTCTACGAGTGACAGCAGATATTGCACCTGCTTGGCGGTCGCGGGCGGTGCCGTTTGTCCAAATGCCATGTCGAGATTGTGTCAGGTGGGTGTGACGGTCAGGGCACAAGCGCAAACAAGGTCTTCAGGTACTCGCCCTGCGCGAATCCAATCGGGTGATCGCCAGCGTGGCCAGTGCGTTCGATCTCATCGAGCGGTCGTCCTACCCGACTTGCCGCAGCGACGACCTCTTCGAAAAACACTGAGGCCGGAATGCGGCTCGAACACGAGGACTGCACCAGCACTCCGCCGGGGGCGATGAGCGTCACGGCGAGCTCGGTCAGTTTGCGATACGCGGCGGCAGCGGCGTCGACATCGGTCTGCTTCGAGGCAAACGACGGCGGGTCGACGACGACCAGATCGAACCGTTCGCCCGCGGCGTACAAACCTCGCATCACGGCGAACGCATCGCCGACAACGGCTTGCGTGACGCAACGCCGCACCGATTCGATCGACTCGTTGTACGCGAGGTTGCGCTTGATCGCCGCGATGGCGTGCGGACTCGAGTCAATGCTGCGCACGGTCTTGGCCCCGCCCGCCGCGGCGTGCACCGTGAACCCACCGGTGCAACTGAACACGTCGAGCACGCGGGCACCATGCGAAAGGTCGCGCACGCGAGCACGGTTGTCTCGCTGGTCGAGAAAGTGACCGGTCTTCTGTCCGCGCACGACATCGGCATCGAAGCTCAGGCCGTTTTCGCGGAAGCGCACTCGCTCGGGCGGAGTGTCGCCGACCAGCACGTGACCATCGGCGAGGCCAAAGCGTTCGGCGTTGTCGCGCTGTGCGCGGCTCAATCGCAACACAACGCGCTCGGCTCGGGTGCGCTCGACGATCACCGGCACGATTGCAGCCAAGTGTGCAATCCACGCGCTGGTGTCGAGCTTCAGTACATAGGTGGCGTCGTAGCGATCGAGAACAAGGCCGGGGAGCGCATCGTTCTCGCCGTGAATGCACCGGTACGCGGTGGTCTCGTCGGACTCGGCAAGGTCGGCGCGGCGCGCGAGTGCGGCATCGATGCGCTCGACCCAAAACGCTTCGTCGATCGCGCGTGGTCGTCCATGGTGGAGCACTCGCATCCGCAACGGCGAGTCGGGGTCATACAGCCCGATGGCGACGAACTGGCGATCATCGTCGAACACCACCGCGAGATCACCGACCGGAGCGTCGTGCGACACCGAAGCGATCGACGAGGCGAACACCCACGGGTGGCCGCCCCGTATCTGACGTTGCGCATCCTTGGTGACGCGCAACGCAACGCGGCGCTCACTCGGCTGTGGAAGCGACGTGTGTGTGGGCATCGGTCAGCCCGACTGATCGTTGAACGATGAGAGCAGGCGTTCTGCATGTGCATGTACCGGCGCCGCATCTGCTGCCCGCAGACGGGCGTCGACGACGCGCCGCAGGCCGTCTCGCCAGGTGACCGCGCACGGTCCGGTGATCGATCGTCGCATGGTGTTGTCGAGCACGATGCCGCGTATCCCGCCTGGTACCTCGCGCACGACAACGTTGACCTCGTGGCTGGTGAGTTCGCCCAGATAGGTGCACCACTGTTGCGCGGAGACCGGTTCGTCACCACCCCAGTTGACGATGGTCGCGGGCACACTCGCCGCCTTCAGGAGTGCCTCGGTTTGGGTGTTGATGTCGTCTTGATGGATCGGGCTGTACATGGCCGGATCCCACTTGACCACGATGTCCTTGCCCGCGAGCAACCAGTCCAGGTGATAGGTCGCCAGGCCACCGTTGTCGCCGTACGAAGCGTTCATGCGAGCGATCGTGACGGGCAGGTTGTACGCCCGCGCGCACGAACGCGCTACCGCTTCCTGCGCGATCTTCGACATCGAGTAGGTCGGATCGAACAATGAATGCGAGTCGCCGAGCGGGTCGGTTTCGCGGATCACATGGAGCGGGTCGAGACTCGGTTGATACACCTCGGCGGTCGACATCACGAGCGCGGCCTTTGCGCCCCGGCAGTGCGCGAGCAGCAGGTGTGTTCCTTCGGCATTGACGCGCATGGCCTGGTCGTAGTCGAGCCCGCCGTTGCGGAACGTCGCAAGATGCAGAACGTAGTCGAAGTCATCCGGAAGCGATGAGAAGTCGCCGGAACCGAGGTCGCAAGCCACCGCCCGTACGCCGACCGATTCGACCCGCGCGCGCGTTGTCGGGTCACCGAAGCGTGCCAGCCCCCACACCTCGTTGTGTTGCGCGAGGAACGCTGCGAGCGGAAAGGCGATCTGGCCGGCGGGGCCCGTGATGAGGATCTTGGCGTTCGTGATCATGAGTGATGTCTACGGGCGCGTCGACTCGGTTGCAATCTGCCGCCATGGGGCATGATGCGGTCTCACCCAAGGGAGACATATGACTGACGACTACGTGCTCATTGACGAGCCGGCACCGGCGGTGCGCCGCATCACGATGAACCGGCCCGAGAAGCGCAACGCGCTCAACCATCCGCTACGCGGCGCGATCCTCGATGCGCTCTACGCTGGCGACCGCGACCCCGAGGTGCGCGTGCAGATCGTCCGCGGCGCGGGGCCGTCGTTCTCCGCCGGCTACGACCTCGGCGGCGGCAATGAGGGTCACGAGCTGCCGTTCTACACACCCGGTGGTGAAGGCCAATGGCCGCGCCACGTGACCGAGGGCTGGATGGGCATTTGGGATCTCGCCAAGCCGGTCATCGCGCAGGTGCACGGATACTGCCTCGCGGGCGGCAGTGAGCTGGCCACGGGCTGCGACCTCATCTACATCGCGGAGGACGCCAAGATGGGCTATCCGGCCGTGCGTTTCGGTGTGCCCGACATGCACTTCCACGCGTGGTTCCTCGGCATGCGTCGCGCGATGGAAATGATGGTCACCGGTGACTCGATCTCCGGCATCGAGGCGGTTGCCGAAGGTTGGGCGAACCGGGCGTTCCCCGCGGAAGATCTCGACGCCGCGGTACTCGAGGTCGCAACGCGCATCACCACGATCCCGCCAGAACTCGTGCAGCTCAACAAGCGCGTCGTGCATCGCCAGATGGACTACATGGGCATGCGCTCGGGCATCCGTGCCGGAACCGAGCTGTGCGCCATCGGTACGCACACCGAGGCGATGCGTCAGTTCACGTCGAACATCAGCACCAAGGGACTGACCGGCGCACTCTCCGAACGCGACGCACCGTTCGGCGACTACCGCACCGTCACCCCCGCCTGATTCCCCCACCCGTCGCGTTTTCTGTAGTGAGTTGTTGCGCTTGGCGTCAACAACTCACTACAGAAAGCACAGACTCGCGCGGATAGGTGAAGCATCGCGGGCGTGCCCTCGACATCTCGCCTGTTCCAGGCGAGATCAACGACGGTGTTGCTGGGTTAGAGGATGCGCCTATCGGCGCATCCTCTAAATGTCATTGAGGAATACGGCCGGCGAGCGCTTCATCGATGGGTCCGTCGCCGAAGCGCTTGCGTACGAGGCTCTCGAGGTACGGCGCTCTCGTCAGTTCGTTACCGCCCTCGATGCCGATGCTCTGGCCGGTGACCCATGACGACTCGGGACCGGCGAGGTAGCGCACGCCCGCCGCGATGTCCTCGGGCACGCCCGTGCGACCAAGTGGTTTCTCGGCGATGAATTGCGCCATCACCGCTTCGTTCTTGAACAGACCGTTCTTGGTGGCTTCGGTCTTCACGAGGCCGGGTCGCACCGCGTTGACTCGGATGTTCAAGGGACCAAGCTCGAGCGCCGCGCCGCGCACCAAGCCCTCGACGCCCGCTTTCGATGTGTTGTACAGCGCAAGGAACGGCCACGGAATCTTGGCTGCGTCCGACGAGATGCACACGATCGAGCCGCCGCCGCCCTTGGCCATGAGCGGCACGGCGTTGCGAATGACGAGGAACGCGGAGACGATGTTGCGCTGCAATTCGTCGAGCACCTCGGCGTCGTCGAACATGAGCAGCGGCTTCATCGTGCCGCCACCGACCACCGATACCGCGATGGCCAGGCGATCGGCCGAGGCCTCGGCGATCGCGAGCGCATTCGTGAGCGACGCGGCGTCGAGTGCATCGCCGACCACGTACTGCACCTTTGCGTCGGCGCCCGCCATCGCGATGATCTCATCGCGCGCTTCGACGAGCGTGGCCTCCGTGCGGCCCATGATGGTGACCGCCGCGCCGTCGCGCGCGAGGAACGCTGCCGATGCCCCGCCGATGCCACCGCCGCCGCCGGTGACGAGCGCGCCTTGACCGGCAAGTGGTTTGTTCTCGTTTGCGGACATGAAGTTCCCTTCGTCGGGCCTACACGGTCACAGTAGAGAGATCTTGGCGGCTGCGCCGGGTCGGTCGTATCGTCCTCGTTCATGACGACC
>JAYUFA010000076.1:0-6945 GCA_043738925.1 Actinomycetota bacterium | reverse complement strand
GCCTCGGGCGGCACTGGCCAATCTGGCGCGAGTGCCGGACCAGGAACCGTCAAGGCGACCGTACCCACGGGACCGACCGGGTCGCATTGAGGAACTAGCGACACACGCCGCGAACGATCAGATCGTCGACCGCTTCGGAGGAAAGGCCCAGCGCCGAACCGAGCACGCTATGGGTGTTCGCTCCGAGACATGGTGCGGCCACCGCAATGCGTTGCGCCGTTCGGGTCATACGCAGCGGGTTTCCCACATGATGCTCGACGCCGACCTCGGGGTGTTCGAGCTCGACGATGAACTCGCGGGCGCGTAGGTGCGGATCCGCGTGATGATCGTCGGGTCCCATAACCATCATCGCTGACACGCCGTGTGATTGGAGGTGCGCAGCCGCGTCGTCGGCGTCGCGCGTGGCAGTCCATGTGGTGAGTGCCTGATCGATGCGCTCGCGCGCATCAATGCGTCCGTCAACTGTTGCGAGCGCCGCATCTGCGACCCAGTCGAGCCCTCGCACCAGACCTCGCCAGGCTGCATCGTCGCAAACTGCGATGGCGATCCATCGGTCGTCGCCGGCGCACGGATAGACGCCCTGCGGAGCGGCGCTCAGCGACTCGTTGCCACACTCGGCGCGTTCGTCGCCGGTGCGCGCGGCGTCGAGATAGATCTCGCCCATGAGGTACGCGGCCGCCTCGGTTTGGGCCATGTCGATCAGCTGGCCCTCACCAGTGCGCGCGCGATGCGCGAGTGCGGCCAGTACAGCAACGGCGAGCAGCTTGCCGGCGATGTGGTCGGGATGGTTGAGCGACGTGCCACAGGGGTACGGCGCCTCACGATCGCTCCACAGCTGGACCAAGCCGGCAAAGGCCGCGTTCAGTGGTCCGTAGGCTGGCATCTCCGCGAACGGGCCACCGCGGCCGTAGCCCTGCGAGGCTGCGTAGATGACGGCGGGATTGTCGGCGCAAAGATCGGCGTAGCCGAGACCAGCGCGGTCGAGCACGCCACCGCGGTAGTTCTCGGCCACGACATCGGCCGTAGCGCAGAGTTTCCGCGCGAGCTCGCGGCCTTCGGCCGTGGTGATGTCGATGGCGACACTGGTTCGCCCGCGGCTCTCGGCATTGAACGTGAATGCCTTGTTGATCTCGCGCCCGGTCGAGGTGCGCAAGACGTCAGGGTGCGCGAGCGACTCGACTTTGATGACCTCGGCACCGAGCTCGGAGAGTACGCCGCACAGCTCGGGAACTACCGCGGCCATACCGAATTCGATCACGCGCACACCTTCGAGCAGAAGCGCTCCGTCAGCCGGAGCGGACAACGCGATGTGATCCGGCTTACGCGGGGCGAACGTTGCGATATCGGTGCCATCGGGGGCCTGCGAGCGAAGCACCGTCGGAGTTGCTGAGAGCTGGTAGGGCGCGGTCGCAAACGGAAGACCTGCAACGCCGGGAAACGAGGTGTCGGCAAAGAAGCCGCGAGTCCGTGTCTGTTCGTGTTCGACGAACTCGCCGGGGGTGTGTAACACACCGATGGTTGCCCCGGTGCCGCGCGCCTGATCGAACAGCTGAGCCCTTGTTCGGTCGGTGAGGCACTCCGCGGCAACGAGGCGCACCACATCGGCGTTCATCAGTCGAAAGCCAGCTGCGGCCCACTCGTCACCCGTGAGCGCGTCGGGCGATCCGAGTAGCGACAAGAAGCCGTCCCACTGACGCTGGCTTCCGATCACGGCGCGCACCCAGCCGTCAGCCGCGGGCAGCACCCAATACGCTCCGTCGGCGTTGCGCGTGCCTGCCGCATTGAGGTTCGGGTTGACACGCAGATAGTCGCGAATCGCGATCGACCACGGAGTGGTGCCGGCCAACGCGGCTTCCTGGACGCTGACCTCGACGATTTGCCCGCCGTTGTTTCGGACGCGATCGAGAACGCCCGCGATCGCACCCACCGCGCCGTAGACCGACGCGCAATCATGCGCGAGGTAGCCGGGCAGACCGACCGGTGCCATAGCCGGGAACCCAGTGGCGAACATTGTGCCCGAGGCGGCGAGTGCCGGCAGGGGCTCGAGGGTCCATGAAGCACGCGGCCCGACCGATCCGAAATCGCGCAGGGCCACATGTACCAGGTGCGGGTGACGTGCCGCGAGCGTGTCGAGCGCGAGCAGCGCACGCAGCCCGTTGTTGTCCGAGCCGTTCTCGATCACCACGTCGGCCTCGGCCAGCAACGCGTCGAGCCCCGTCGCGTCACGCTCGACGTTGCCGCGGAGAAGGTGGCCTCGCTTGTTCGCGTGGCGGTAGCGATAGGTGGTGGTCGAACGCGTCGCCGGGTCAGTACCCGCTGCTTCCACCAACACGACGTCGGCACCGAGATCGGCGAGGATGCGCCCGCACATCGCACCCCGCAAATCGGTCGCGTCGACGACACGCAGAAAAGACAACGGCCCCATCGGCGAACCATATCTCGGTAGTCTCCGGAGAGAGAACAACAGGGGGATCCATGCACGATGTCGTGATCCGCAACGCCACAATCGTCGATGGCTCGGGCGCGGAGCGGTTCGATGGCGATATTGCTATCGACGACGGTCGCATCGTGTCGGTCGGCCCCGCTGCCGGCCGCGGTCGCGACGAGGTTGATGCCACCGACTGCATCGTTACGCCCGGCTTCGTCGATCCACATACGCACTACGACGGACAGGCCACGTGGGATTCGCTCCTTGCTCCGTCGGTGTGGCATGGCGTCACCGCGGTCGTGATGGGCAACTGCGGCGTCGGCTTTGCGCCGGCCGCGCCTGATCGTCACGAGTGGCTGATCGGGCTCATGGAGGGCGTCGAGGACATCCCCGGCGCGGCGCTCGCTGATGGTATGCAATGGAATTGGGAGACCTTCCCGCAGTATCTCGATGCGCTCGCTCAGCGACCTCGATCGATCGATGTCGTGGCGCAGGTCGCGCACGGCGCGGTGCGCGGCTACGTGATGGGCGAGCGCGGCGCGGCCAACGAGGATTCCACGCCCGACGACATTGCGCGCATGGCACAGATCGTCGGCGACGGCGTGGCCGCGGGCGCGCTCGGCTTCTCGACGAATCGGCTACCCGGTCATCGAGCCATCGATGGTCGCGTCGTTCCCGGCACATATGCCGAAGAAGCCGAGCTGTTCGCGATCGCGCACGCGATGGCTGAACGTTCCGGTGGGCGTGCCGTATTCGAGATGGTCACGGGCACGGCGGTGCACGCGTCCACGCTCGACCATTGGCGCGCCGAACTCGAGTGGATGGCACGACTGTCGCGCGATACGGGCACACCGGTGCTGTTCGGGTTCGGTGGTCCTGATACGTGGGCTGAACTCATCGGCATCATCGACGACGCCAACGCCACCGGTGCACGTCTTGTACCGCAGATCTCGTGTCGGCCGGTGGGCTCGCTGCTCGGGTTCCAGGGGCGTCAGCCGTTCCAAGGTCGACCGAGCTACGACGCAATCGCGCACCTGCCGCTCGCCGTGCGCGTGGTGGAACTGCGCGATCCCGAGCGGCGCGCCCGCATTCTCTCCGAACCTTCGGGTGTGCCGGACATCGCGCTGCCCTACGACGTCACCACGATGCTCGAGCTCGCGTACCCGCTCGGTGCCGATCTTGACTACGAGCCCAAGGCATCCGAGAGTATTGCGGCGCGCGCGAAGGCGGCCGCTATCGATCCGGTCGAGTTGCTGTACGACTCGTTGCTCGCCGACGACGGTCGCGCCATGATTCTGTTCGCGCTGGGCAACTACCGATTCGCGAACCTCGACCACTCGTACTCGTTACTGCAACGGACCGACACGGTGGTCGGCTTGGGCGATGGGGGAGCGCACGTGAGCTTCATCTGCGACGCCGGCTATCCCACGTTCATGCTCTCGCATTGGGTGCGCGATCGCGAGCGCGGTCCTCGCCTGCCGCTCGAGTTGATCGTGCGCAAGCTCACGAGCGAGCCCGCACGTGTCTATGGGCTTGGCGATCGGGGCGTGCTCGCTGCGGGCCGCCGGGCTGACATCAACATCATCGATCCGGATCGAGTTCGCCTCACTGCGCCATACATCGCACACGATCTTCCCACCGGCGCGCCACGTCTTCTGCAGAAGGCGAACGGCTACGTCGCCACCTATGTCGCTGGCGCATGTGTGCAACGAGAGGGTGAAGACACCGGCGCGCGGCCGGGCAGGGTTGTGCGCGCACATTCGATCGGGTGACGACACGACGCGCGATATGGCCGACGCTATGTGAGCCACGCGAGTAGGCCGACCAACTATCTACGGCTTCAATGTCGTTGTCGTTGTTGACGTCGTCGACGTCGTTGTTGACGTCGTGGTCGGCGTGGCGACCGTCGTGGTGGTGGCGGTCGTCGTCGTCGCCGGAGTCGTCGTTGTGGTGGGGGGAGTCGTCGTCGACGTGGTGGACGTCGTCGTGGTGGACGTCGAGGTGGTTGAGGTCGTGGTGCCGGGCACGGTCGTCGTGGTCCTCGGGAGCGTCGTCGTGGTCGTTGTGCCGGGGACCGCGGTTGTGGTGGCCCCCGGCGCCGTTGTGGTGGTGGGACGAGCGGTCGTGGTGGTCGTCGGATCGCCGGGGGGTGGGTCCGCTGGCGGCAGAGTCACGATCGGAGGAATGAACGGGCCGCTCAGGATGCGGCGTGTCGTGGTGGTCGTCGAGCCGGGCTTCGTGGCGCCCACGTCTGGCGGCGCCGTGGTCGTTGTTGTTGTGACGCGCAGCGGCGGCCCGGGCGCGAGGGTGACCGGAGTAGCCAGCGTGATGGTGGTTTGGCTGACGGTGGGTCGGGTCTGCTGGGCACCGAGGACGCTCGTCGACTTGTCACCACTGAACGCTTTCAACGAACCGGCGGTGGCCAAGATCGCGACGGCGGCGATGCCGAGGCCGGCCAGCGCGCGAGGGCGCCCCGGCGTATGCGGACTCACTTCGCGCAGCGGTCCGCTCAGAGCGCTGAGCGTGTCATGAGGCAGCTCGACGAGGGTCAGGTGCGAAAAGATGAGGGTGGCGGTAAGGCCGTCATCGCCCACGTTTCCGTGTGCTGCGTCAAGATCGGCGATGAGCGAGCGGAGGCGTTCACCGGTGGCGAACTCGGTGTCTGCGTCGAGGCCGAGGCACTTGGCCAGCTCGGTGAGATTGAACCCGTGGCGCAGGTGCAAGTCGAGCAACTTGTACTCGGGTCCGTAACGGCGCGCGGTAGTCCAGATCGAGCGCGTGTGTTCGAAGGCAACCGGGCCGTACGGCGTTTCATCGGGCCAGCCGTGGTAGCGGGGCTGGTCGGCGGCGAGCGAGGGGTCGGGCGGCTCGCGAAATGCAAGCTGGCGCACGGTAAGGGCGTAGAGCATCACGCCAAACGGTTCGGTCATGTCGTCGTGGGACAGCCGGGCCGCCGCGCGCAGGAAGACCTCGCGCACAACTTCGGTGGCGGCGTAGGCATCGAGGGTGCATCGCACAGCGAAGTCCCACAACTCCGGAAGGTAGAGCCGCTGGAGCTGTACGAACGCGTCGGAGCTACCTGCGCGTGCCGCGTCGATGAGCGCGCCATCGTGCATGTTCAGTTCGGCCACGCGGCAGAACCCTTCGTCCGAGCGGCATCAGGCGCATGGTGCACCCGTTGCGTTGCCTGAGGGTAGAGCGCCACCGGGCGGGCGCAAAGTGCCCATCGGCCTATCCGAGTGTCTTGGGCCCGTGCCACCCGAGACCAGTACTGCTCTGCCATCGAAGCAGCGTAAGGCGCCGCGAGGGGTTTGTCAGAACGCGGTCCCGGTGCGCTCGAGGTCGGCCCACGAGGCGAGCGGGAAGGCTACAACGGCCTCCGCGAGTGGCTCGCTGCCCGTACCAGGCACGGCTGACAGCGCCGAAGCCGCCGCGGCGAGAGGTGGCATCGACGTGCGTCCGCCGGGCCGTGGTGGCGCGGACGGGGGCAGATTCGCGGGTGTCGCAATGGCCGTCACGACCGTGCCGTCGGAGCGCGAGACGGCCGACATCGGCTTCGCAGGATCACCGCTGAGGTTGGTGAAGTAGATCTCGGCGACGCGGTCGAGTGTGTCGCGCGACATCGCCACGGGCCGGACTTCGTATTGACAGATCATGCGCACCAGCTCGCACACCATGACCGGCACATAGGGGCGCAGGTCGCCGTCGCCTCGGCTACGAGTCAGATGGCGGAGATATTCGGCGTCCTGGTCGGTGTAGGTGACGCCCTGCGCTGTCGCGACGCGTCGCAGAATTTCGTCGAAGTCCTCGTCTTGAATTGAGCCGATGTACACCTTGCTCGGCAAGCGTCGGAAGAACGCCTCGTCGCCGAGCGCCGCGGGCGGCAGGTTGGTCGAAAAGACCACCTTGACGTTGAACGGCACGTCAAACTTCACGCCGGTGTTCAGCGACAGGTAGTCGATGCCCCGATCGAGGGGCACGATCCAACGGTTCAGCAACTGCGTCGGCGTCATCGCTTGTCGACCGAAGTCGTCGACGACGAACATGCCGTTGTTGGCCTTCATCTGCAAGGGCGCCAAATAGATGCCGGTCTTCGCGTCGAAGCTGAGGTCGAGCATCTGCGGGACAAGCTCGCCACCGCCGATCACACACGGCCGCTCGCACAACACCCAGCGCCGGTCGATCTCCGCGGGCTGATCGGTTACTGCCGTGTGTACCGTCGGGTCGTAGACCATGATGATCTGGCCGTCGACCTCGACCGCGCGCGGCACCATCACCGTGTCGCCGTACGCGCGAATCATGCGCTCGGCGATGCTCGACTTGCCGGTGCCCGGTGGGCCGTAGAGGAAGATTGCGCCTCGCGACATCATCGCCGGGCCGAGCTCGTCGATCAGATGCGAATCGATGACGAGATCCGCGAACGACGTCTGCAACTTCGCGCGATCGACCACGAGCTGCGAAGCCTGCGCGGTGACGACGGTCCGGTATTGCGAGAGAGGCACAGGCGCGACGCCGGC
>JAYUFA010000075.1:0-2637 GCA_043738925.1 Actinomycetota bacterium | reverse complement strand
ATCTCGACACGTGCCCGGTTGGCGTCGCCACGCAGAACCCCGAGTTGCGCAAGCGATTCACCGGCAAGCCCGAGTTCGTCGTGAACTTCATGGAGTTCATGGCCGAGGAAGTGCGCGAGCACCTCGCTGCGCTCGGTCTTCGCTCGCTCAGCGAAGCCATTGGTCGTGCGGACCTGCTCGACACGACGGCCGCGGTCGATCATTGGCGCGCCGAGGGCCTCGACCTGTCGCCGATCCTTTACGTGCCGGAATCAGCCTGGGTGGGCCAGGCCCGCATGAACGTTCGTGCGCAAGACCACGGTCTTGATCGCGCGCTCGACAACACGTTGATCGAGCTGGCGGCTCCCGCGCTCGAACACGGCACCCCGATATCCATCGAGATGCCGATACGCAACGTCAACCGCACCGTGGGCACGATGCTCGGCAGCACACTCACGCGGCGATGGGGCGGCAACGGCTTACCCGATGACACCATCCAGATCGCGTTCACGGGGTCGGCCGGGAACAGCTTCGGCGCATTCTTGCCGCGCGGAATCACGATGCGCCTCGAGGGCGACGCCAACGACTATTTCGGCAAGGGCCTCTCAGGCGGGCGACTCGCGCTGCGTCCACCATCCGCGGCACGCTTCGTTGCCGAGGAGAACATCATCGCGGGCAACGTCATCCTGTACGGCGCAACGAGCGGCGAGGCGTACATACGCGGTGTCGTGGGGGAGCGGTTCTGCGTGCGGAACTCCGGCGCGATCGCGGTGGTCGAGGGCGTCGGCGATCACGGTTGCGAGTACATGACCGGCGGCCGCGTGCTCGTTCTCGGTCCGACAGGGCGCAACTTCGGCGCGGGTATGTCCGGCGGCATCGCCTACGTGTTCGACGAGGACGCGTCGTTCCATCGTCATGTGAACACGGAGATGGTCAGCCTGGAGCATCTCGACGAGAGCGACCTCGAGTGGGTCCGCGACCGGTTGGCCCGTCACGTTGCCGAGACCGACTCGGCCGTTGGCATCCGCACCTTGGCGCGTTGGGCTCAGGACCGAGATCGGTTCGTGAAGGTCATGCCCCAGGATTACCAGCGCGTGCTCGCCGCTGCCGAGGACGCCCGCGCCCGCGGCGTTGACGAGATCGACGCCATCATGGCCGCGGCCCACGGCTGACAGGAGAAGACCATGGCTGATCCGAGAGGCTTTCTCACTCATACACGCGAGACACCGACGCGCCGACCCGTACCCGTGCGCCTGCGCGACTGGAACGAGGTCTACGAGCCGTTCGCCGAGGCGAAGCTCGTTGATCAGGCCAGCCGCTGCATGGATTGCGGTATCCCGTTCTGCAACAACGGCTGTCCGTTGGGCAACATCATTCCCGACTGGAATGACCTCGTGTATCGGGGTCATTGGCGCGACGCGATCGAGCGCCTCCATGCCACGAACAACTTCCCGGAGTTCACCGGACGCCTCTGCCCTGCACCGTGTGAAGCAGCGTGTGTATTGGGGATCAACCAGGATCCTGTGACCATCAAGCAGGTCGAAGTCGAGATCATCGAGCGCGCGTTCGCCGAAGGCTGGGTGCAACCGGTGATCGCACGCGAATCGACCGGCAAGAGCGTTGCCGTTGTCGGCTCAGGCCCGTCCGGGCTTGCCGCAGCGCAGCAGCTCACGCGCGCCGGCCACGCAGTGACGGTATTCGAGCGTGCCGATCGCATCGGCGGTCTGATGCGCTACGGCATCCCCGAGTTCAAGATGGAAAAGCGGGTCGTCGATCGCCGCGTCGAGCAGATGATCGCCGAGGGAACGGTCTTTCGCACCAGTGTCAACGTCGGTGTCGACATCACGGCCGGCCAACTGCGCGCCGATTTCGACGCTGTTGTGCTCGCGGGTGGCGCGACACAATGGCGTGACCTGCCGGTGCCGGGCCGCGAGCTCGCGGGCGTGTATCAGGCGATGGAGTACCTGCCACCGGCCAACCGCGTGCAGCACGGAGACTACGAACGTTCACCGATCGATGTCGCCGGCAGGCACGTGATCATCATCGGTGGTGGCGACACCGGCGCTGACTGCATCGGTACCGCACACCGTCAAGGCGCGGCTTCGGTGACGTCCTTCGAGATCATGGCGCAGCCGCCGGCTCAGCGCATCGCGTCGATGCCATGGCCCACCTACCCGATGCTGTTTCGTGTCGCGTCGGCCCACGAAGAAGGCGGCGAGCGCGAGTACGCGATCAACACCGAGTGCTTCCTCGGCGATGAGGCGGGGCAACTCGTTGCGCTGCGTGCCCATCGCGTCGAGCAACATTTCGCCGACGGGCGTATGAGCTTCGACAAGGTCGAGGGCTCCGACCACGAGTTCCGCGCCGACTTCGTTTTCCTGGCGATGGGTTTCGTCGGGCCCGAGCGCGGCGCGCTGCTCGAAGACCTCGGCGTCGACATCAACGCCCGTGGCAACGTGGCCCGCGACAACACGTTCGCCACCAACGTGGCCGGTGTGTTCGTCGCCGGCGACATGGGCCGCGGTCAGTCACTCATCGTCTGGGCGATCTCCGAAGGCCGCTCATGTGCCGCGGCAGTCGACGCCTCGCTCATGGGCTCCACGGCGCTGCCGGCACCGATCCTGCCGACCACCGACCAACTTCGCTGAACGGCCCCAC
>JAYUFA010000074.1:0-2637 GCA_043738925.1 Actinomycetota bacterium | reverse complement strand
CCTCGACCAACACTTCGTGCTCGCGCGGTACCGGCACCGCCACCTCGTGATACTCGGGCGCTTGTTGCCAGCCGACGAGACGAAACGCAGTCATCGTCGCCATCGCGCGTCGCGCTCAGCCGGAGCTTGCGGCAACGGTGTTGATGAGCATGGTGGGCGCAGCCGATGCCGAGAAGTAGTTCGGCATGTCGGCCTGCAATGCGCCGGAACCCGGGCCACCCATCGACTCTTGGAGATCCTCCATCGAGTTGAAGTACAGGTGAGCGACCGCGGCATAACCGGAATCGGGCGCGCATGCATCGGCTTCCCATTTGGCGAGCTTGGGCCACGCAGTAGCGCACATGGGCATGTGCGTCGACTTCCAATAGTCGAAGTTGAACGGCGCGTTCACGTCTGTCGGATACATGACCATGACCCGGAACATCCGAGGCCCCCTTCGTCGAATTCGGACACGCTACCGCGAGGCGCCGAGCCCCGGTACGACTGCAGTGTCGTAGTACTCGTTCCAGCGCATGATCTTGCCGTTGTCGAACTCGGCGATGCTCATGACGGGGAGCGCAAGCGCGACAGATCCGCCCGCCCGCCTCATGATGTCAACCCGTTCGACGAGCACAACATCTCCGCTGCTTGCGACATGACGAATTTCGGAGTCATAGGCCGGGAACACCACGCCCCACGAACGAACAATGGCGATCGCTTCGTCGGCGCCGGTGGTGGTCGGAAGGCCCGCCTGCACCCACACAGTGGCGTCGGTGAACAGCTCGCGGATCGCCAAGCACATCGCCTCGACCCCGCCGGTCGGCCACGAGTAAGGCACGACTTGTTCGTCGACGATCGGGAAGCCTGCATCGTTGAGCCAACGCCGATACGCCGCCGTCTCGATTTGGCTCCGCCACATCGGCGCCGTCGTGCCCAGCCATCGGTCTTCGGAACCGATCCACGCGTCGACGCCCGCGGTGAGCACCAAGACACCGTCAGGTCGGAGCCATCGTGCGACGTGAGACAACACCACCGGTTGCTGTGCGATTGGGAGACGGATGATCGAGTACAAGAACACGGCCGCGTGGAACGTGCTGTCGTCGAAGGACACCGCAGCCAATTCGTCGCACACGAACCGCGCGTTCGGCACCAGTCGCCGGGCGCGCTCGATCTGCACGGCGCTGATGTCGCCGCCGGTCACGTGGTGCCCGGCTGCGTCAAGGTCTCGTGCGATCGGGACACCGCAGCCGCAGCCGAGGTCGACAACCGCGCTCGACGGCGCAAGCAACACGTCGAGGTGTTCCAGCCACGTCGCATCGTCGGCCGGCGTGTCGTCGTCGGCGCGGTAGGTGTGCGAGACGGTGTCGTAGCGGCGGACACGGTCAGCCCATGCGTCAGTGTCGTTCATGGAGTGAGTCGGGTTCGGTAGCGGACCTCGACAACCGGGGGCCCGAAAGATGTATCGTTCTTGTTCGCACCGTCCGCGTTCCAGCCCGCGTGCTCGTAAAACCGTCGAGCACGAACGTTCGCTTCGGCGACCCACAACACTGCTTCGACGTGCCCGCGCGCCCTGAGCACGTCGACGACCGCCCCGAACAGCGTCCGGCCGACACCGCGGCCGATCACGTCGGGATGCAGGTAGATCGACCACACCTCGCCGACGTCCGAACCCAAGCCATCCTGGTTCGGGCCGATCGATGAGAAGCCCTGCACAATCGCATCGACTTCGACTACCAGCATGCGCGCATGGGGACGCTCGTCCCCGGTAGCGAGCCATTCGGTCCACTCTCGGCCGCGTGCCTCAGGGTCGAGTGCGTCGAGATGGTCGTCACCGAACACACCCCGATAGGTGGCTTGCCACGACTGCACCTGCACGCGGCCAATCGCTGCACCGTCACCGTCGCGCGCGTCGCGGACGAACACCGAGCCGCTCATCTGACGATCATGCCCCACGACCGCCCGTCGCGCCCGCGTCAACATCGCGGAGTGAGAGGACGGTGCTTTCGCCAAATGATCGACGAGCTGAGGTGGCCAGTCTCGGCGGTGACAGCGCCCTACGGTCCCATGTCGCGGAGATCACCGACTTCGTTGACGTGGCCGACCGGGACCCAGCTGATCGTGCGCCGCGAGCAACTTCACCAGGGTGCGCAACGGTCGCTGTTCCCGTCGCTGTGCTACCGCTACTCGGGTCACAACACCGACACCGACACCGACGCCGACGCCCACCTGCGTGACCACGCCCATGTCGAGGACCACATCAGACGCTTGAAAGACTCGGGATCCGGGGTGAACTGGATATCTACGTTCATACTCGTGCCTCCCTCCCCGCCTGACGCCGGTCGAGACGCCCGTCGAGTCGGCCGGACATGGTCTCGAGCCGCCGAGCCGTGAGCCTGAGCCGCTCCCACGCGGCGCTTCCGCCTCGACTATGCGAGCTTCGGTGCGTCGCGGCCCTGACACGGCTCGCCTGCGAACCGGGTCTGCCAACGAGCCCGTAGCGCGATGCCGAGGAGCAGGATCAATACCGCTCCGAGTAATGGTTGCAGGGGGCGGAAGACCTCGACGGCGCCGGTGGTCCCGATGACGCGAGCTCGGCCGCTGGCAGGGCCGAATCGATGACCGGGAGAAGGAGATCCTGAAGCTCCTCAACGGCTGAGC
>JAYUFA010000073.1:0-6960 GCA_043738925.1 Actinomycetota bacterium | reverse complement strand
GACCGCGATGTCACCATCGCTTGCTTTGAACGCGCGACTCATGCGTTCGACAAGCGAGGGCGCTGGGCGGTCGGCGACGAAGTAGACGGCCAGCTTGCGGCTGACATGGGTCGCGGTCGCGGGGTGTCGCGCCAGTCGGGTCAGCTGCTCGATGATCTCAGCCCAACCTCGGCCGGCGATCCGGGTGCCTAGGACCAACTTCTCGCCTATGTCGTGCCGTGCCGGGTTGAACTCGGTGGAGCCATCGCGCACGTACAACGCCTGCTGGGCCGGCTTGAGGTTCGGTTGCCTGTCGGTGAAGTTCACGCCCATGCCGGTGAGGACTCGCGCGAGTTCCTGCACGTCTGATTGGGTGTACCCGCCGTCCACACCTAGCGTGTGCAACTCCATGAGCTCACGCGCGTAGTTCTCATTCGGCGCGTCACCTCTCGATCCGTCACCGTCGAGGTAGC
The DNA here is from genome assembly GCA_043738925.1 of Actinomycetota bacterium. Taxonomy (GTDB): domain Bacteria; phylum Actinomycetota; class Acidimicrobiia; order Acidimicrobiales; family WLNW01; genus WLNW01. The sequence goes on along the minus strand of JAYUFA010000073.1, from coordinate 6,508 downwards.
GCAACATCGCCGGGTCGATCGTGATCGCCTGAACGAGCGCGCGGAAGTTGCCGAGCGCGTGTCGACGCAGCAGATTGTGCTGGCGCCACAACAATCGCTCGGGCACCTTGTCGAGGCTCGACGTGAAATGGCCGTGCCAATACCACACGAGTTTTTCGTGGACGCCGGTACCCGGTTGGCGCATACGTTCGAGCCACCACAACGCGAGCTTGTCGGAACCATCGAACGTGGTGCTGTCGATCACGCCTCCGGGCAGGAGTTCAATGGGGCCGCGAAGCAGCGCATCAATGGTGTCGGACGCTCCGAGATGCACGAACTCTTCGACTTGACCGGGATGCGGGCCGAACGTCGTGCGACGCAATACGTGGGCGATGACTGCGCGATCAGATGCCATGTGCCGACCGTACAAACGCGCCCGTGAATCGATCGTGAAGGCATCCTTCATCGACGCTTCACGTTGTGAGTGCGATGATTCGTCCATGCGGCTGCTCGTGGTGGAGGACGATCCGTCGCTCGCGACCGTGCTTCGTAGGGCGCTCGTCGACGACGGGTACGCGATCGACCTCGCCGGCTCGGTCATGGACGCGCGCCATCTGCTCGGCACCAACGACTACGACGCGGTGGTGCTCGACCTCGGCCTACCCGATGGCGATGGCCTCTCGCTGTGCCGTGAGGTGCGTGCCGCAGGCCTCCTCACACCAATGCTGGTACTCACGGCGCGCGATGGGCTCAGCGACAAGGTCGCAGGGCTTGATTCCGGCGCCGACGACTATCTCACCAAGCCGTTTGATTTCCCCGAGCTCGCCGCGCGGTTGCGCGCACTCCTACGCCGTCCGCACGACGCGCGGCATCCGGTGCTCGAGGTGCGCGGCATTCGCCTTGACCCAGCATCGAAGCGCGTGTGGCGAGGCGCGATCATGGTGCCACTGACCGCGCGCGAATTCGCGTTACTCGAACACCTCATGCGCCAGCCGGGTCGCGTGCATTCGCGCAACGATCTACTCGAGCACGTGTGGGATGCCAACTACGACGGCTTGTCGAACGTGGTTGACGTGCACATAGCGAACCTGCGCCGCAAGCTCGACCTGCCCGGTGAGCCCGCACCCATCGAAACCGTGCGCGGGCTCGGCTATCAACTGATCGCGTAGCGTTCGCCCCTCATGGATCTTCGACGAGTTCGCCTACAGATCACTGCGCTCAACCTGGTGCTCTTCGCGATCGCCATCGGCGTGGTATCCGTGCTCGTTGTGCGCAGCGGGCACGAGCGCATCGACAACGAGGCCCAGCGCGAGGCGCAAGTGGCGCTGAGCAACTTGCTCGTCGATCGCCTTGCCCTCGGCGGGCACCCGCCCGACAACACGTGGCTCGTGGATGCGGACGCCAAATACGTCACTCGCCTCGGTGACACCGAGATCGAACCTCCGGTTGTCGAGTTCGCTCGAGCGACCGGTGATCAGCCGACGTTCGCCGATTTCCGATCGAACGCGAACGGTGCGTGGATCGTCGCGACGCAACGGCTCACGCCGAAGCTGCACGCCGCGGCTGCGATCAACGTCGACCGGCACGAATCCGACAAGCGCTCGCTGCGCACCCACGTCACGCTGATCGCAGTCGGGCTCGTGGCCGCCTGTGCGTGGATCAGCTATTGGTTCGCGGGACGCTCGCTTGCCCCGGCGCGTCGCGCGATGGAACAGCAGCGCGATTTCATCGCGGATGCGGCACATGAGCTACGAACTCCGCTCGCGGTGATTCGCGCGTCTGCGAGTCACATCCTGTCAAGGCCGCGCGAGTCCATTGCGTATCAGGAGTCGTTGGGTGAGATCCTCGCGGCGGCCGAACGTGCGAGTGTTGGCGTTGGCGAGTTGCTCGAACTCGCGCGACTCGACGCGGGCCAGGCCAAGCCTCGGCTCGCACCGCTGCGACTCGACCTGCTGGTCGAGGAAGTAGCCGCTTCGATCCGCGTCGACACGGTTCGCATCCTGGCGGTCGAGGGTGAGGCAATCGTCGTCGACGCCGACTACGCGCTCTTGCACCAAGTCGTCGAGACGTTGGCCCGCAACGCCGCGGCGCGGTCGTCGATGGTGCAACTGTCGACGGTTCCAGTGGGTGAATTCGCCGTGATCGAGATCCGCGACAACGGCCCTGGCTTCGACATCCGCGTTCTCCCGCACGTCTTCGACCGGTTCCGCCGCGGCGACCAAAAGGGCTCGACCGGTCTCGGCATGGCAATCGCGAAATCGATGGTCGAGGCCCACGGCGGCGTTGTCGCCGCCGAGAATGACCCGGCGGGTGGCGCGGTCGTTCGCATCACGCTGCCGCGCTCCGGCTGATCGCGGTCAGGTGGCTGGTGGTCGATGAACAGTTCACGTCGGTCGCACGCCGCCGTTGTTCCGCACCGGTGAGCCAGGATCTCGTCCGCCTGGCACCGGCGTGATGGGTGTAGACGTGGGGGTATGCCAAAGATGCAGGTCTACCTGCCCGACGAGTTGTATGCCGCGCTGAATCACGCGGCGCGGGGCTGAACGTGTCCGGCATCTTGCAGGAGGCGGTTGCCGAGCGCCTCGCGCAGCTCGAGCGTCTCGACGCACTCGCTGTCGCGGTCGGTTCCTACGAGGCCGAGTTCGGTGCGTTCTCCGAAGACGATTTGCGCGCTCAGGTCGAGCGCGATGAGCAAACGGCCGTACGCGTCCGCTCCAAGCGAACGCGATCATCTGTGGCATGAGTCGCCTGGTGCTCGATGCCGGCGCGTTCATCGCGCTCGATCGCAACGATCAGTCGATGTGGGCCCGCCTCACCATCGCGCAGCGATCGCTCCGAACGCTCGTGACACACGCCGGAATCGTCGGACAGGTCTGGCGCCGGCCGGCGCGCCAAGCTCGCCTCGCGCTCGCGCTCAAGGGCGTCGACGTGCGGCCGCTCAGCATCGAACTCGCGCAAGCAGCGGGGCTCCTTCTCGCGGCCGCTCGGCGCGACGACGTACACGTCGCCGCACTGGCGCTCTTGTGTGAACCCGACGATCTTGTGCTCACCAGCGATATCGATGACCTCGCAACGCTGCTCGCCGAGCGCCGCGTCGCGGGAGTCCGAATGTTGCGCGTAGAAGAGGATGCGCAAGGACACCCATGATTCTCCTCTTTTCGTGGTGACCGGTCTACGAAGTCGCAGAGGTTGGCTGCATGCAAGGATGCGTCGGCTCGGCGACGAGCACCGAAGGGGGCGCACGATGGACAGCGGAGCAACACTGACCACCCGGCAACAGATGGTGGTGGCCATCCGCCAGCTCGCGTCGGAAGGATACGACGACAAGCTCGCAGGCCACGTGAGCGTCCGTGATCGCGACGACGGCACGCTGCTCGTGCCGCGGGTCGGATCGTTCTGGGATGAGTTCACCGTCGACGACATCGTACGTATCGACGAATCGGGTTCGATCATCGATGGCTCCGGCAACCTCAACCCGACCATCGTGTTTCACCTCGAGCTCCACAAGGCGAGGCCGGACATCGTCTGCGCGCTCCACAATCATCCGCCCTACGGGACCCTCTGGGCGTGTGCGGGCGAACTGCCGCCGTTGTTCGACCAGACGGGCGCCAACGGAGGAGGACACGCGAGCGTGTACGCGGAATACGGCGGTGTGGTCGACTCGCGAGAGAGCGCGGCCGAGCTCGCGCTCGCTTACGGCGATGCGGACATGGCGATCCTGGTTGGCCACGGCACGCTCGTGACAGCGCCCACGATCGCACTCGCGTTGTTGCGCGCCCAATGCTTCGAGCACCGCAGTCGCAAGGCGTGGGAGGTTCGCGCGCTAGGCTTGCCCGGCGTGCCGCTTCCCGAACACCACGCGATGCGTCTCGCGCAGAGCGCAGAGCTCTACGCCGAGATGTTGATGACCGCGTACGCGCGACAGTTGCTCCGCCGTGAGCCCGCCGCGCTCGACGGCGAATGAGCGCGTGGGTGTGATGTCAGGTGAAGACGGCTTGGCGGTTGACGCCGCGGACGATGTCGTCGAGGGCGTCGATGACCGCGCTGCCGCCACTGTCGAGGAGTCTGCGGGCGTCGGCGGCGCGCCATGGTTCGCACATGCGTGCGGGATCGAGGCCGGCGCGTGTCCACGCGGCCCCAAGGCGGCGAATGGCGCTGTCGATAGTGGGATCCGCGCACGCAACGGCGCAGGCCGCGGCGCCATCGACGTCGAAGCGCGTGGAGTCGACGAGCGTGTCGTGGAGGGTCGCGAGGCGGAACTCGAGCGCGGCCGCGGCAATGCGTGCGTGATTCATGCAGCGACACCTCCTGGCGGTTCAACCAAAACCGTAGAGAACCGCGCAGGCCGACACGGGGATGGTCAGCGGGCGCGCGATGGGGCAGGGCAGCAGCTCGCCGCACACTGATCGGGGCGCACGTCGAGGGCACCGAGCGATCGACGCGGACACGCCGGATCGAGCCGTTCCTCGACCAGCTCGCGAATCATGGCGACAAACCGCGGGTCGGTGCCCACGGTACCGACCCGAACGAATCGCATGCTGCGGGCCGCGGCGCGCGCGGCGGCCTGCGTGTCGAGGTCGTAGAGGACCTCCATGTGGTCGGAGATGAACCCGACGGGCACAATGACGACGTTGCCGATGCCACCGTCGGCGAGTTGGTCGATGTGGTCGCAGATGTCGGGCTCGAGCCACGGCACCGATGGTGGGCCGCTGCGGCTCTGGTACGCGAGGTCGTAGTGGTCGACCCCTGCGCCGTGCGCGATCAGTTGCGCGGCTTCGTGCAACTGCGCGACGTAGTCACACGATGCAGCCATCGACACGGGGATGCTGTGCGCCGTGAACACCACGCGCGTCGATGCCGTGGGCACGCCACTGAGGGCGGCGCGCAGATTGTCGGCCATGGGCTCGATGAAACCGGGATGATCATAGAACTGGCGAATCTTGTCGACGGTCGGCGTGCCCTCACCGACCGTGGCGCGTGCCCGCTCGATGTCGTCGAGATACTGGCGACACGCGGAGTACGAGCTCCAGGCCGACGTGACGAACGCGAGCGCGTGGCGCACGCCGTGGTCGCGCATCGTACGCATCGTGTCGGCGAGCATCGGATGCCAATTGCGGTTGCCCCAATAGATCGGCATGGCGCGGCCGGTTGCCGCGAGCTCGCGTTCCAGCGCGGCGATCAAGGCGCGGCATTGCGCGTTGATGGGGCTGATCCCACCGAACAGGTTGTAGTGAGCGCCGACTTCCACGAGGCGTTCGCGGGGGATGCCGCGACCGCCCGTCACATTCTCCAAAAACGGCACGACGTCGTCGGGCCCCTCTGGCCCGCCGAAAGACACGACAAGCAACGCGTCGTATGTGGTCATGACTGACACCGTGGACAGAACCACGTCGAGCGTGCACCCAACTCGACCATGGCAATCGGCGTGGTGCAGCGATGGCACGGTTCGCCACGGCGCTTGTAGGCGTAGAGCCGCTCGCCCGGCGGGATCTTCGCGAGCATCGAGCGCCCGAGTTCATCGGGCACGCGCGTGACGATGCGGTTGAGTCGCACGCCGTTGCGCAGTTGCACGACCGACGTATGCCACAGTGCGCCGAGATCGTCGTCGGTGAGTTCGGTCACGCCACGCCTCGGGTCGATTCCGCAGAGAAAGCACACCTCGGCGCGGTACACGTTGCCGATGCCGGCGATCACGCTTTGGTCGAGCAACACCGCGCCGATCGGCGAGCGCTTGCGTTGCGCTCGTCGAGTGAACTCGGCTGGCGAAGCGTTGCGCCGCAATGGGTCGGGCCCGATCGCCGCGGCGATACGCCCTCGCTCGATGGGATCGATCAGTGCGCAAACCATCGGTCCGGTGAGATCCCATGCAGTTGTCGCGTCCGGTGAGGTCAGCCGCAGTCGGGTCGCCTCGCTCGGCGTGCGCTCGGCCGGACCCCTGCGGAACTTCCCGATAAGACCGAGGTGTATCGACAAGGTTTCGCCGGTCGACCAATCGAGGAACAGTTGTTTGCCGAAAGCCTCGGCGCGAAGCAGTGTGGCGCCGTCGAGCTGTGCGGCGCTTTCGACAAACCGCCCTTGCGGCGACGACGCGCCCACGGCAGCGCCTCGCAGGTCGTGGGCGAGGTCGCGGGCGAGGCGGTGGATGGTGTGACCTTCGGGCATCGCCGCGAAACGCTACAAGCGACGCAACACTTGTCGGCAGCATCGAGGGAGCCGACATGGCGCGTGAGCTGACCGAAGAAGAGATCCGTGTACTGGGGTGTCTGGCCGAGAAGCAGGCCACGACCCCCGACAACTACCCGTTGTCGTCGAATGCGCTGGTCGCGGCGTGCAACCAAAGTACCAACCGCGATCCGATCGCGGCCTACACCGAGCGGCAGATCGATCAGGTCATGCTGGCGATGCGTGAGGCCGGTTTGGCCCGCACGGTGCGTGGCGACGGTCAACGGGTGCACAAGCACAAGCACGTGCTGAACGATGCTTGGCGCGTGTCGGCCGCCGAGCTGGCGTTGCTCTCCGTGATGATGCT
>JAYUFA010000072.1:0-6961 GCA_043738925.1 Actinomycetota bacterium | reverse complement strand
TCGGATACACCAACGACGCCGAGCCCACGGTGACGAACATGTCGAGCTCGCCGATCGGGCGCACGAGCGACGACGCCAGACCGATCTCCTCCTCGGCTTCGCGCATCGCGGTTGCCAGCGGCGTTTCGCCCTCGTCGCTGCGTCCGCCGGGAAAGCTCACCTCCGACGTGTGCGCTCGCATGTTGGCTGAGCGGCGCGTGAGGACGACGCGGGTGTCGCCATCGTGGTCGTACACCGGCACGAGGACCGCCGAACGACGCGTGCCGTCGGTTGGTCGCCAATTGTCGACGCGCATCCGACCGGGGCCGCGCTCGCGGAGCACCGCCTCGATCCGCGCGAGATCGATTGCACGATCTCGGGGCAAAAGGTGCGCCCAAGGCGCCGACCGGCCCGGACGCCACGTGGCCGGGCGAGGAATGCGCTGCGGGCCGCCGCGGTTGGCCGACACCGGCGAATTCAACCCGCGTCGACCGCGAGGCTCTCGAGCAGATCACGCAAACCTGCAGTCTTGAGGTTGCTCATGACGCGGCCCGGCGTGGTCTCGCCCGTCTCCCACTCCATCCAGTAGGCGAGCAGCTTCTTTGGGTCAGGTGGCGGACGGTCCATCGCGGCATGCTACGGCGCCGTCGTCGCCGAACCCGATGCGTTCTTGCGGAAGAGCACGGTGCAAGGGCCGGCCGAAATTCCCTCGGGGCAGGTGATCTCGGGCCAACGCTCGCCGATGCGCTCCAGCGGCATCATGTCGTGCATCACCGGAACGTGCGTGCGGTACACCGGCACGTCGCCCCGACTCCACGTGATCGCATGCGCCTCGTGCACCACCGCGTAGCCAACGGGGCTCGCGTAGCAGCCGTCGAGCACTTGGCGCGCGCAGGTGCCGCACGGGTCTTGGGTAATAATGAACGCGTCATCGGTTTCCTCGACGGTGATCGACGCGAAGTTGCCCGACATCATCCGCGCCCACTGCGCGATGCGCACATGTGCGGGACGCGCGATGTCATGCGGCATCCACTGCAACAACGTGCGATGGCCGCAGTGGCGCAGGCACGCCTCGAGCTCGTCGACACCAAACGTGCGGTACACGTAGGTGAGCGCAGCCGCGACACGGCCGACCGCAAGGTCGTGCAGATCGCGAACGGCGTGCTCGTACGTGTCATACGCGCCGAGGGCGGCGTCACGTTCACCACGACGGAGCGCGGCATCAATCGACGCCGCCGCGGGGACTTCATCAGCGCCCGACAACACGGCGTCAATATCGCTGCAGCGCGTGGCGATCTCACGCAAACCGGCCGCGAACATCGCCGCGTCGAGCGCCGCGGATGCGGCGAAATCATGCGTATCGCGCACGTACTCACCAATGCCCGCGATGAATGCCGAGAACCCGTCGATGAAGTTGCGAAATGATCGCGCCAACGCGGCGAACGTCGCGAGCGAATCGTCGACTGTGCCGCTTTCGACCGCATCGACGAGCTGCTCGTGAGGCGTACGCGCCATGCGCGCCAGCTCGGCGTAGGTGAAGTGGCGGGTCATCAGTCGCCGATGACCACCGTGGGCGGGCCGGCGATGACAAAGTGCAGGCTGGCCGGATCAAGGAAGTACGCGACATCCGGCTCGACCACGTCACGATGCGATGCGACACCGAGCGACTCGACCCATTTCGCCAGATCCTCGAACCATTGCTCGGTGACGCCGTCGTACTCGGCATCGGGGCCGCCGATTCCGTGGTTCTGGTGATAGCCCCAAAGCGGATCGTGCAGCTCAGCGATGTCTTGGAACAATCCGCCGTGGTTCCCAAGCCAATGCTGGTGGAAGGTGTCGAGATCGAGTGCGGTGTTGCGGCGAAGGATGCACACCAACTTCGCCTGCGCGTCCGGCGCACGCGACGCGTCGACGATGACCGCCTCATCGTCGGTGATGACCGACGCGATCTCCGGTGCCCGAAATTGCGGTGCGTCCGCCGCGCGCCACTCGGCGAAACCCGGCTCCGCGTTGAACGCTGCCAGGTCGGCCATCGAGTCGAACCACATCACCGCGACGCCGTCATAGTCCCCGCTGGCCATCTCGGCGTCGTGCGGTTCGCGTGCGTAGTCGTCGGCCAACCGATGGTTGAGCTCGTAACGCCGTATATGGCGACGCAGTTCGGGCGTGCCCGCTATGTGCGCGGTGTGCGTGTCCCGCCAGAACGTATGAAAGTCGGCCGGTGACATCCCGGGTGCCCGACGAATGAACGCGAATAGCTTGATCCCCATGCCCGGAAGGTAGCAGCCGGAGCCGAAGCACGAGGCGAGGCGCGCACCGCAGACGCGACGAAGCCGGGTCCTTGGGGAAGGACCCGGCTTCGTAAAGCCGACTCAATCGGTTCGGCGGGGGAGCCGGTACGAGAGTCGACAGCTTGGTGATGTGCTTGCGTGGTTCAGAGTGAGGCTGTGCTGCCGGGTCGCCACGCCGGACGGCGTAGCTCCGTGGGCAACGTCACATCATTCCGCCCATGCCTCCCATACCACCCATGCCGCCCATGGGGTCCATGCCACCCGGCATGCCACCAGCGGACTTCTCTTCCTTCTTCTCGACGATCAGCACCTCGGTGGTGAGCACCAACGCAGCAATCGACGCCGCGTTCTGCAACGCCGCGCGGGTGACCTTGGCCGGGTCGATGACGCCGGCCTTCACCAAATCGACGAGCTGACCGGTGGCCGCGTTGAGGCCGGTGTTGCCGGTTGCGGATTCGATTTCACGCACCATGACAGCACCCTCAAGACCGGCGTTGTCGGCAATGAGCCGAGCCGGCGCACTGAGCGACGCCAACACGATGCGCGCACCGGTTGCTTCGTCGCCGCTGAGGCTGTTGACGACGGCTTCCACAGCGGGCTTCGTACGCAACAAAGCGGTACCGCCACCAGGGACGATGCCTTCTTCGATCGCGGCACGTGTTGCCGACACGGCGTCTTCGATGCGGTGCTTCTTTTCCTTGAGCTCGACCTCGGTGGCCGCGCCGACCTTGATCAACGCGACGCCGCCCGCGAGCTTCGCAAGACGCTCTTGGAGCTTCTCACGGTCCCAATCGGAATCGGTGTCGTCGAGTTCACGCTTGATCTGCGCGACGCGACCGTCGACGTCTTCCTTGGAGCCGCCACCATCGATGATGGTGGTGTTGTCCTTGGTGACGAGCACCTTGCCGGCCCGACCCAGCAGGTCGAGCGTGGTGGAGTCGAGCTTGAGGCCGACCTCTTCGCTGATGACCTGACCGCCGGTAAGGGTGGCCATGTCCTGCAGCATTGCCTTGCGGCGATCACCGAAGCCCGGCGCCTTGACGGCAACCGAGTTGAAGGTGCCACGGATCTTGTTGACCACGAGCGTGGCGAGTGCTTCGCCATCGACATCTTCGGCAACGATCACCAACGGCTTGCCGGCCTGCATGACCTTTTCCAGAATGGGGAGCAGGTCGGAGACCGAGCTGATCTTGCCGGCGCTGTACAAGATGTACGGATCGGTGAGGATCGCTTCTTGACGCTCGGGATCGGTCACGAAGTACGGCGACAGGTAGCCCTTGTCGAACTGCATGCCCTCGACGAACTCGAGATCCATACCGAACGTGTTGGACTCCTCGACCGTGACCACGCCGTCTTTGCCGACCTTGTCGATCGCGTCGGCGATGACCTGACCGATTGCCGGATCGGCAGCCGAGATCGAGGCGACGTTCGCTATGTCGCTCTTGTCGTCGACCTCTTTGGCCATGTCGTGGATGGCAGCTACTGCTGCCGCGACGGCCTTTTCGATGCCGCGCTTGAGGCCCATTGGGTTGGCGCCCGCCGCGACGTTGCGCATGCCTTCGCGCACGAGCGCTTGGGCCAACACGGTGGCAGTGGTGGTGCCGTCACCCGCGACGTCGTTGGTCTTGGTAGCGACCTCTTTGACGAGCTGCGCGCCCATGTTCTCGAATGGGTCGTCAAGTTCGACTTCCCGCGCGATCGACACGCCGTCGTTGGTGATGGTGGGTGCGCCGAACTTCTTGTCGAGGACGACGTTGCGGCCCTTGGGGCCGAGCGTGACCTTGACGGCGTCGGCGAGCTTGTTGACGCCGGCTTCGAGCCGCCGCCGTGCGTCCTCGTCAAACTTGAGGATCTTGGCCATGCAGCGACCTACTTCAGGACCGCGAGGACATCGCGGCTCGAGAGAATGAGCAGGTCCTCGCCGTCGACGGTGAATTCCGTGCCGCCATACTTGCTGTAGACGACCCGGTCACCGACCGAGATGTTGAGAGGGATCACCGCACCGGTTTGGTCTGAGGTCCGGCCGGGGCCGACCGCTAGGACGTCGCCCTGTTGGGGCTTCTCCTTCGCGGTATCGGGGATGACCAGGCCGCTAGCGGTGGTCTCCTCGGACTTGCCGGGCCGCACAACAATGCGGTCATCGAGGGGTTGGAGCTTCATGCACGCGCCTCCATTGGCGATTAGCAGTCACACTTGGCGAGTGCTAACTCTAGGCGCGCTCGTTAGCAGTGACAACTCCCGACTGCTAACGACCGCCGCCGAAGTACCGACGAGTGCCACACTGGGCTCATGTACCCGTACCCTGCGCCCGATCCGTGGCGCGACAACCGGCCATTCGTGCGCATTGCTTGCATCGCATGGCTCGTCAGCCTCGCGGTGGCCGGCATCGGCGCGCAGCTCACCGCTGCGGACCGTGTCCGCCGTGCCCGGTCGGGCAGCTATTCGGTGGCTGGCGCGTACGGCCGCGGAAGCATCTGGCTCACCTTTCTTGCGCTTGGCGGAATGGTCATCGTCGTCATCGCCACGTGGCGCGTCGCCAAGGCACATGCCGCGCTCGAGCGGCCTGGCACCGTTTGGGGCCCACCGTGGGCCATCGCCGGGCGGATCATCCCCTTCGCAAGCATCGTGTTGCCGGCGCTGCAGCTCAACGAGCTGTGGCGAGGTAGCGAACCCAACACCAGCCGGGGCGATCCCGCATGGCGCCACAACCGCGGGAGCACGCTGGTCGTCGCGAGCTTGGTCGCGAGCGTGGTGGCTGCGGCGCTGAGTTTCATAGCGATCATTCGGGTCATCGTGCGCATCTTCGACTCGATCGGCACCGTCGGACGCTCGAACGAATTCAACAATCGGGTCGCCGACGCCATCAACGCAGCCCGGCCTTGGACCTTCGCCGGTTCCATCGTCACCGTGGTCGCCGCTGCCCTCGCCGCGGTCGTGCTCATCCAGATTGCCGACCGTCAACAACGCCTGTACGAAGCCGACCCGACCCCGCGAGCACTGCAATACACCGCAGTGCACCCATGGCAGGCCACGTTTCCGCCGGGCTGGTACCCCGATCCGGCAGTTCGCTACCCGCTGCGCTGGTGGGATGGCTCGGCGTGGACCGCACACGTGTCCGTCGATGGTCAAACCGTGCAGGACCCCATCCCGATCACATAGAGGATGCGCCGATAGGCGCATCCTCTATCCGCTGAAGCCCATAGGTGTGACGGGGACCCAGGTGCCCTTCGCCGAGGCATGGTGGATGGCATCGAGCACCGCCTGCGTAGCCACGCCGTCGGCAAAGGTCGCCGCCACCGGATCAGCCGCGACCGGTCGCCCGAGCACGCGTTCACGCAGTACCTCGTACACGCGGCGATAAGGAGCAAGATCCATCCCCATCGAATGCCAGTAGTCGTAGGTGGTGTGCATCAGCTCGCTGGGTGGCGGGTCGGGCGCCTCGGCGGGCAGGTCTGCAGGAGCGGGCATCTGGGTCGGTCCACCGCCCGTGTCGATCCACACGTCGTCGCCTTGCAACCACGCGGCCCCGCCAGTGCCGGTGATCTTCGTGGTAGCCACGAACTGTCCACCCGACGCGCACGAGCTCGTCAACACTCCCGTGCAGCCGCTGGCGAGCCGGAAGTGCACGGTGTAGGTGTCGTCGGCAGTCATCTGCGGTCGCGGAGCGAGCGTTTGCAACGAGGCGCTCACGCCGGCGAACTCGCCGAGCGTGACACGTACCTGGTCGATGACATGCGAGCCGTACGCTCCGAGCCAACCGCCGCCATCGGACGCAAGCTCCCACCACGCCGGCAACACCGCCGAACGGTCGACCAGCGAAGGGATCTGTAACGCGAACATCGCGTGCTTCGGCGCGCCGATCACACCACTGGTGACAACGCGAGTCAACAGCGCCTGACCGGTCGCGAAACGGAACTCGGTGCCGAGCAGATGCACCACGCCGGCATGTTCGGCCGCGTCGAACATCGCGCGAGCTTCGTCGAAATCGCGGGCGAACGGCTTCTCGCACAGCACGTGCTTTCCCGAAGCCACCGTTTCGAGCACGATCGCGGCGTGCGTAAATGGGGGTGTCGCAACCCCGACAAGGTCAACGCCCGGCAACACAAGCGCGGCACCAAGATCGGTGAGGGCATGCGGCACACCGAAGAGCCGGGCCCGATCCGCGGCTTTCGCCGCGTCGCGCCCGACAAGGGCGATCACGTCGATGTTCGCCGCGCGCATCGCGCGCAAATGGGTGATCACGCCGAACCCGGTACCAACGATCACGGCACCGAGTTGACGCTCGTTCATGGCCACAACGCTTCGTTGATCTCGAAGCCGGCCGGCGCTCCCCAGCGATTGCGGTGTGCGACCTCGTGAGCGGGCATGCGGGCGGGCACGCCCCACTTTCCGGTTGGGTACCCGAACGTGATGCAACACGCCATGTGCCATTGCTCATCCGCCGGCACACCGAGGATCTCGAGCACCTCGGCCGAACGGAACGCCAAGACGCTCGTGAGCGCCGAACCGACACCCTCAGCGCGTGCTGCGAGTTGCGCGCTCCACACCGCGGGAAAGATCGATCCGCCGCTGGAATCACCGCGCGCAAACCCGAACAGCAGCAACGGATAGCCCTCGTAGTGATCGGCAAGGTGCTGCGCCGACGCGCGCATCTTGACGAACTCCTTGCTATCTGGCTCGTCCGGGTTGGC
>JAYUFA010000071.1:0-6964 GCA_043738925.1 Actinomycetota bacterium | reverse complement strand
CTGGCCGACCGTGAACTGCACATCCGTCTTCCAAAAGGTGACCGCCTCACCGATTGGTTGGCACGCCCGTTGCGGGCCGAGCAGCTCGACTACGCCGCGTCAGATGTCGCGCACCTCCTCACGTTGCACGACCGCATCAGCGCGCAACTCACCGCCGCGGGCCGCCTCGTATGGGCCGAAGATGAGTGCGAGGAGCTCCGCGCGAAAGGACGCCCGCAGCGTGAGCCCTACGACGCGTGGCGTCGTATCAAAGAGGTACGTCAGCTGCGCGGTACTGCTCGTGCCATCGGCCGTTGCATCGCAGCCTGGCGTGAGGAACGCGCCATGCAACTCGATCTACCTGTGCGATTCGTACTCGCGGACCTCGCCATCGTCGCGATCGCGCAACGCGCACCGAAGACCACCGATGACCTCAAGAGCCTCCGCGGCCTCGACGTGCGCCAGCTCGGCGCCGTGCAGGCCGAGGCATTGCTTGCGGTCGTGCGCGATGCCGTCGCCAACCCACCGACCGACGAGGCCACTGCGCCCGTGACCGAGGTGCCGCGCGAGCTGCGGCCCGCGGTCACCCTGGTTTCCGCGTATGTGGGCCAGCTCGCAAATGACTTCGACATCGACTCCAGCCTGCTCGGCACACGGGCCGACATCGATGGCCTCCTTCGAGGCGACGAGACCAGCCGTCTCGCCACTGGATGGCGGGCGGAACTGGTGGGACAAACCGTCAAACGCCTGGTCGCGGGGGAAATCGCGCTGGCCTTCGAGGCCGGGCGCGGCCTCGTCGTCGAGCCCCGCCAAGGGGCGGAAAGCAGCGGAAATGAGCCATCTGGATTGGCGTGACGTCACTCGCGGACCCGCTACACTTGGCAAGCCGTCGAGAGATCACAACCGGGAGAGCTGCCCGTGAAGAAGGGTCGACACCGGCGCTTCGAAGAGGCGCGGGCCATGAAGCGATCACAGGACGTCGATTTCGACGCACTGCTCGACAGTCTGCACACCGACGAGAGCGACCACAAGCCCGAACATGAAGCGTGGTCCGATTTCGACGAGCCCGGCGTCGATGAAGACGCCGAAGACGACCTCTGACCGTTCGCTCTCGGGTTCAGTCATTCATGTCGTCGAGTAGTGCGTCGCGTGTGAGACGCACCGCCATGTCAACTGCCGCCGCCACGTCGGCGGGCGTACGCACCGTCGCCCAAGGGCGACCGTGGGCTCGCGCCGTCGCGCTGTCCGCACCGGCAACGCTCGCAGAATTCTCCATGTCAATGACGACGTGGCCCAGGACGATGCCATGCAACTGATCGTCACCCATTCGGTGACGCTCGTGGATGAAGGTCAACGGTCCCGCCATGAGCGCCGCGCCTTCAACACGAAACGGCGGTAGCGCTAGTCCCCGTGCCTGCAGCTCGTCGACCACGTTCATGATGAGCTCATGATGGGCGAGCGTGCCGGTATCGCACAGCCGAACCAGCTCGGTCGCACCGACCGGCTCGGCGGCCACCTCGAGCAGCGCGAGCGCAGGTGCATAGCGCGCGGCTGACTTACCACCACGCACACGCTGTAGGTCACGTACGTCGACGCGATCGCGACCCACCCCCGACAGCGACGGGTGCTCCACCCACTGGCGCGCAGCGCGACTGTTCGATCGCGCACGGTGCAGGCGGTCGTCGCCGTTCCACGCGTCGGGCGCATGGTCGAGCGCGGCCGACGCCTTGTGCATCGCGCGGAGTGCCTGGACGAGCGCTCGATTGGCAGGCGTGTCGTAGTCACGCTGCGGTGCGCTACACACAAAGAGATCCTCGTCACCAAAGCTCGACGCGCGCGCCGATATGGTCTCGCTCCACAGAACCGGCCCGCGAACCTCGCCCCGACAGCGCAGCGCAGTGGCTCGCACGGAGGTCGCGAGCGATCGGCTCAACCCCGGCATCGCGGCGAGCAACGCATCGGCCTGGTGCGACGAGCACAGCCTGACGGCGCCGAGCGCGTCCACCACGACAGGGCGCAACCCCATGAGCACATCGGCCACCGCTGCCACGTCAAATGGTCGCGCGAGCCGCTGCCAGATCGCGGTCGTCGCGTCGATGCCCACGGTTGTCGAGGCGGCGCGGCGCGACTCCATGTCAGTGGGCGAACTCGACTCGCAACACCTCACCGATGGTGCGTTGTAGCTCGACTTGCTCTGGTGCCTCGAGGTGCTCGGCGACGAGGCGATACAACGTCATTGCCCGCCGTTCCTCGACGCCCTCAAACTGTGGCAGGAAGTACGCGTAGAACACCTCGTAGCGCACACGCGATTCGCTGACTCCGTCGCGAATGCGCCGCGCGGCGTACTTGGCGGCGTCGAGAAACACTGCCGGTCCGAGATCGTTGAGCTGACGTAGCGACAGCAGCTTCTCGACGATGGCACCGCCCGGGCGATCAAGCAACACCCGATACTGCTCATCGCTCGGCGTGCCGACCTCGATGAACGCAAAGCGTCGCATCAAGGCATACGACATCTCGAACAAGAGGTTCTTGTCGAAGACGTTCATCGTGGCGATGATCCGCCAGTTCGCCGGCACTCGGATGACGTCGGTGTCGTCGGGCGGCTCGACACCGGACGGCACGATGGAGATTGGTCGTGTTTGACCCTTGCGCTTGTACGGGAGCACGACCGGCGAGCCTGAGAGAACCGTGAACAGCTGACCGAACGCGCGATCGAAATTCGACCGGTTGAGCTCGTCGATGACCAACCAGCGGCCGCTTTCGATCGCCTCGACGAACAAACCAGGGCGGAAGATCAGGCCGTCGGGTGTGGGCTGCAAGCCGCCGATCGTCTCGAACGTCGTCCACTCGGTGGTGGCGGTGGTCGGCAGGTAGCCGGTGCAGAACATCGCCGTGCGCGCGACTTCTGACGCGAGGTACGCGAGCGTGGTCTTGCCGGTACCGGGCGGCCCCGTAAGGATCACGTGCTTACCGGCGTCGATCGCGGCGACGAGCTGATCGACGACGTGCTCGGGGAAGGCCATGCCCGCGTCGGTGCACACCCTCGCCAGCTCTTCGCGCGTGAAGTCAGCCACGCCTTGCGCGTCGGCCGCGCCCGCGGCCTCTTGAGCAAGCGTCCAGAATTTGACCAGACGCGAGGCACTGTCTGGTCGCTTCGTCTAGCGGCTCGAGCGTTTTCTCGTCTTGATCGCCGGGTGAGGAAGGAACACTTCGGATCTCTTCGGACGTGCCTTCACATAACGCACGAACGAGTCATACATTTCCTCGCCGACCATTTCGCAGATCTCCTCGCGCAACGTCTTCCACACCGGATTGCGATCGCGAAACGCCAGCGGGTCATCGGTGCACCACCAATGGAATTCGGGTCCACCCTCGCCCCAGTCGCGACGCTTCCATTCGCGCAACGTGAACGTGTGAAAGCCGTTCTCGTCGGTGTGGTCATCGAGGCGGAGCGGGAGCTGCCAACATACGTCGGGCTTCCAGTCGAGTGGTCGCTCCTCGTGTCGCAGCGCCGCGCGGTGCAGCGCGCAGCCGGGCCCGCCCTCAAAGCCCGGTCGATTCAAGAAGATGCACGCGTCGTCGACCAGCCGCGAAACGGTCTCGCCATCTTCGTTGGTGGTGATCGCGCCGCCGAGCTGCTTGGCCTCACGATAGAACTGCCAGTCCTGCGGCTCAAGACGCTTCACGAACTTCTTGACGCGCTTCGCGTCGTCGGCGTCACTGAAGTGGGCACCGTACGAACAACAGCCTTGGGACAGCTCGGCGGCGGGCCCATCGAGCACGCCCTCGCAGCCGGCACCGAAGACGCATGTCCAGTTCGAGGTGAGAAACGTGACATCAAAGGCATACGTGTCGCCGTCATCATCTTCGAACGAGACCCATTCATGCATTCGGGGGACGCTATCGGATGACGCATCAACACCGAGGCGAGGCGATAGCCGAGGCGACCCAGCAACACCGAGGCGAGGCGATAGCCGAGGCGACCCAGCAACACCGCCGCCAGCCGAGCGCCCGCGAAGATGTCACCCATCGCTCACGCGTTTTACGCCATGATGCACGGATGCGCCGCCGCACGCCTACGGTACGCGACTCGCTCGTCGAGGCGCTGAGCGTGGCGCTCGCGCCCGACCGTGTGCACACCGGTGATTTGGCGCGTCGGTTGTTCGCCCGTGATGCGTCGGTGATCACCGGTGGACGCGCCGACGTCGTGTGCTTTCCGACGAGCACCGCGGAAGTTCAGGCGTGCGTGCGCGTCGCACGTGCCCACGGGCGTGCCGTGGTGACGCGCGGTTCGGGAACGGGTTTGGCCGGCGGTGCGGTGCCGTGCGACGAGCCCGTCCTCGTCGTCACCACGAAGATGGATCGCATCATCGAGATTGACGAGGACAATGGCGTCGTGTGGGTGGAACCAGGCGTGATCAACCTTGATCTCACTCGTGCGTTGGCGCCGTTTGGCTATCACTACGCGCCTGACCCGTCGAGCCAACAATCGTGCTCGATCGGCGGCAACGTCGCGAACAACTCGGGCGGTCCTCACTGCCTCGCGTACGGTGTCACGAGCGCGCACGTCGTCGCGATCGAAGTCGTTCTCGCCGATGGGTCGACCGTCATGCTCGGCGGTGTTGAAGCAGAGCCCTGCGGTCTTGATCTGCGTGGGGTGTTCGTCGGTAGCGAGGGCACCATGGGCGTAGCGACCAAGGTCGCGGTGCGCATGACAGCGAACCCGCCCGCGATACGCACGCTGCTGCTCGATTTCATGTCGGTGCGCGACGCCGCTTCGGCAGTGACCGGCATCATCGCCGCGGGTGTCGTGCCCGCAGCAATCGAAATGATGGACGCCGCGATCACGCGCGCCGTCGAGCAGTACGTCGGCGCGGGCTATCCGCTCGACGCCGCGGCCGTGCTGCTTGTCGAGGTGGACGGCCTACCCGACGGTGTCGCCGCGGAGTGCGAGATCGTTGAACGAGTCGGACGCGAGCACCACGCGCGCTCCATTCGCATTGCGGCCGATGAGGTCGAGCGAGCGCTGTTGTGGAAGGGCCGCAAGACCGCGTTCGGTGCTATCGCGCGCATCAAGCCGAACTACTACCTGCACGACACCGTGATCCCGCGCACCAAACTCGTCGAGGTGCTCGAGCAGGTTTATGCGATCGCCGAGCGTCACGACCTGCTTGTGATGAACGTCTTTCATGCCGGAGACGGCAACCTGCACCCCCTGCTCGTCTACGACGCTCGCGACCCCGGCGTGCTTGAGCGTGTGCACGCAGCGGGCGCCGAGATCGTCGCGGCGTCGTTGGCCGCGGGCGGCGTCTTGTCCGGCGAGCATGGTGTCGGTCTCGAGAAGCGCAAGTTCATGAGTCAACAGTTCTCCGTAGACGATCTCGATCATCAGAACCGCGCGCGCCGCGCCTTCGATCCCGACAACATGATGAATCCCGGCAAGGTCTTGCCGACCGGCGCAAGCTGCGGTGACGTCCAGCACCTCGACACAATTCCGGCCGGCGCATGGCTCTGAGTCGCAGCGTCGACGATTTCGTCGAGGAGGTCGGAGGGCTCGACACCGGACCGGTGTGCGTGCGCGGGGGATCTACCCAATGGTTGGTCGGCGGCCGCGTTCAGCCCGGCACGCGTGAGGTTGTGGCTCCTGCTGGCATCGTCACCTATGAACCGGCTGAGATGACAGTGCGCGTCGGCGCCGCTACGACCGTTGCAGAACTCCACGAGGCACTCGCCGCGCACCGCCAAACCACGGTGTTGAGCGGCCCCTCGCGAGCCACTGTCGGTGGCGTGCTGTGCGTCGGTCGCAACGGTTTGGCTTCGGCGCGCGACGGTCGCGTGCGCGACGTGCTGCTCCAAGCCGCGTATGCATCGGCCGAGGGTCGGCGAGTTGTCGCGGGAGGACCGACGGTCAAGAATGTGACCGGGTTCGATCTGTGTCGCCTCCTCGTCGGCTCGATCGGCACGCTCGGTCTCATCGGTGAGGTCATATTGCGCACGCGCCCACAGCCTGACGTTGACGTGTGGCTGAACGGCATCTGCGATCCGTTTGCGTTGCGTCGGTTGTTGTATCGGCCTGCGTCCACGCTCTGGGATGGCACGACCACGTGGGTGCATTTGGAGGGCTACGCGGCCGACGTCACCGCGCAGCAGCAAATTTGTGCCAGCGCGGGGCTTGTGCCTTGCGACGCTCCACCCGAGCTTCCGCCATATCGGTATCCGCTACGCCCCGTAGACCTGACGACCTTCGCACGACAACGCGATGCGGTCGGGCCGTTTGTCGCCGAGGTCGGCGTCGGTGTGGTGCACACCACGCACCGATGCACACTGCGTCGCGTACCATCTGCTGAGGTGATCGCTTTGCACGAACGTCTGCGTGATCAATTCGATCGGACGCGGCGACTGAACCCCGGCCGCGATCCCCTCGCGTGCGATGAGAACGCCGGATAGTCGTGGACCTTCGTCTCGACAACGATGAGCTCGCCAGCTGCGTTTCGTGTGGCTTGTGCCTCGCGCATTGCCCGACCTATCGCGTGACCGGCCTCGAGCTGTTGTCACCACGAGGACGCATCTCGGCGATGCGTGCAGTGCAACAGGATGATGCGCCGATCGACGACGACTTCATGCATGTCATCGACACCTGTGTGCAGTGCCGAGGGTGCGAGACCGCATGTCCGTCAGGCGTTGCGTTCGGCCATCTGATGGAAGCGACGCGCGCCACGCTCACCGACGCTGCGCCGCGTAGCGTGCGCAACCCACAGCCGTGGTGGCGACGCCTCGCGTACCGCATACTCGAACACCCGCGACTGTTGCGCTGGGGATCGCTATTGCTCGCGATCGGTCAACGGCTTCATATGGTGCCAAGCCGACGGCTCGGCCTGCCGCCTCGTTTGCCCCTTCGACAACAGCCACTCGTGTCTACGGGCAATGACGTCATCTTGTTCACCGGTTGCGTGATGGACGCGTGGCAACGCGACGTGCACGCTGC
>JAYUFA010000070.1:0-6980 GCA_043738925.1 Actinomycetota bacterium | reverse complement strand
TTCTTGCCGCGTACCACGAGCTCGCCGGGGCCGACGCCGAGACGCTGGCCGAGTTGGCACGGTCGCCGTCGCGCCGCACCCGTGCGGTCGTCGCTTTGTGCGGCGAGGTGCGTAGCCGTCTCGTGGACCTGGTCGACGAGCACGACCTTGCCCGATCCGCCGCTCGGTGCGTCGCGGATGGCCAAACTCCCGCCCGCCTGGCTATTGCCGGTCAGCACGCGTTCTTGGGTTCGTTGGTTGGTTACCTCGTCGATCATCTTGCGCCAGCGCACGTGCATCTGCTCCGCACGCTCGGTGAACACCTCGACATCACGCTGCTCGTCGGTGCCACGGGTGTGTCCGAGGCCGACGCGCCGATCGAATGGTGGAACACCGTGCTCGAGCGGGTGCCCGGTCCGTCCGTGTCGGCGTTTCCGCGTAGCGTCGAAACCCTCGTGTTCACCGCAAGTGACAGCGACGATGAGGTTCGCCATGTCGTGCGGGCAATCTGTGCCCACGCCGAACAAGGTGTGGCGTTGTCGCGTATGGCTGTGCTGTATTCCGCGGCCGAACCCTACGCTCGCCTGGTCCACGAGCATCTCGAGGCGGCGGGTCTGGCGCACAACGGCCCGGCGGTGCGCCGGCTCGGCCACACCGTCGCGGGGCGCGCGGCGCAAGCGCTCGTCGACCCTGTCCTCACCACACTCGGGCGCGCGCAGGTGCTCGATCTTGCGGCTTCGGTGCCAGGGCGTGGCGCCGACGGGCACGCGCGGCCGGTGCCCCGGTGGGAGCAGCTCTCGCGCGACGCTGGGGTCGTGGCTGGTCTCGCCGATTGGCAGGCCAAGCTCGCCCACTATGCGCGCAACGCCGAGCCGGTCGCGCGGGTCGAGATCGATGACCTGCGAATCTTCGTCGACGCGTTGGCCGCCGACCTTGATCGCGGAGCAGCGTGTCGCGATTGGCTGGCACTTGCGTCCTGGCTGTCCGACACGCTGCGTCGGCTGGTTGGCGACGTATCGATCTGGCCGTCGCACGAGCAGGCTTCGTGCGACGCGGTGATCGACCTCATCGGTCAGCTCGGCGCCATCGGCCGTTTCGACCGTCGCCCGAACGTCGCCGGCATGGCGCGCGCGCTGCGCACCGCGCTGGACGTGCCGGGCCCGCGCATCGGCACGCTCGGCATCGGTGTTCAGGTGGGCCCGCTCGAACATGGGCGCGCACTCGACGCTGACGTCGTGTTCATCGTCGGTTTGGCCGAAGGGATGTGTCCTGCACCACCGCATGACGACACGCTGCTGCCCGACATCGATCGTCGCCGAGCGCACTCGGGAGAGCTCGCATTGGGCGTCGCGCGCGTGGGCCTCCAACACCGAGCGCTTGTCGCCGCGATGTCTGCGGCGCGCCGGCAGTGCGTGCTCGGATTCCCTCGAGGCGACCATCGCGGCGGGCGCACTCGGCTCGCGTCGCGATGGCTGCTCGACGTTCTTGGTGACCTCACCGGGCAGCGCCCGTCAGGCGATGCGCTCGGGCAAATCGATCACCCGGCCTTTGTCGAGGTGCCGTCGTTTCTCGCCGGCCTGCGCCGCGCAACGGTCGCCGCGCATGTCACCGAGCGCAGGCTCCAAGTGCTGTCCGGCGTCACGTCGTCCGAGCTACTCACCCGCCATCGCGTTGCCACACCAATGCTCGCGCGCGGCATCAGCGCACAGCTCGCGCGCGCGTCGGCCTCGTTCACCGAATGGGACGGCAACCTGGCGGGCTGCGATGTGCCCAGCCCGGCAAATGGCGCGGTGTTGTCGGCGACGCGTCTCGAGAGCTGGGCCACCTGCCCGTTTCGCTACTTCCTGTCGTCCCTGCTGCACGTGCGTGAACGTGCAGCGCCCGACGAGCTGGACGAGGTGGCACCCATCAACCGCGGTTCACTGATGCATCGGATCCTCGAGCGGTTCATCGGCGAGGTCGTCGGGCGCCCGCCGACCGACCGGCCCCAGCCCGGTACATCATGGACTGCCGCCGACGCCGCACGACTGCACGTCATCGCCGGTGAAGAGTTCGCATTGCTCGAAGCCCGCGGATTGACCGGCGCGGCGGTGCTCTGGCGCCTCGAACAGCGCGATCTACGGCGCGACCTCGACCGCTTCCTTCTTGACGATGCCCTGATTCGCGAGCGTGAACAGTGCGTGCCCGACGCGGTCGAGCGCCCGTTTGGCTTCGGTGATGCCACGCCCCTTGAGGTAACGCTGCGACCCGATCGGGTCCTCGCGTTTCGCGGGTGGATCGACCGCGTCGACCGTGGCGTCGACGGCAGGGCCATCGTGTTCGACTACAAGACTGGCAAGCGCGATCCGTTCAAGGCGTTGCTGTCCGACCCCGTCGTACGAGGTACCAAGCTGCAACTTCCGCTCTACGCGCTGGCGGTGGCGTCATCGCCTGATGACGTCGGCGCCGCCCACTACTGGTTCGTCTCGTCGCCGACCGGCGATCCCCGCGTCGGGTACGACGTCGATGCAGCCCGTCTCGATCGCACGCGTGAGGTGCTCGCCACCATTGTCGACGGCATCGAAGCGGGCATGTTCGTTGCCCACGCCGGGCCCAACAACGCCTTCTTCGGCACCAACGAAAACTGCCGATGGTGTGACTTCGACCGCGTGTGTCCGCGCGGTCGGGAACAGTCATGGGCAGAAAAGACTGCGGGCCAAGACGCGGCGACAGGTGCGCTTGGCGCGTATGTCACGCTCACCGCAGGTGTGTCATGAGCGCGTTCGTGCCGGTCGATCAACTGGCTCGCGACCGCATCATGAACTCGGGTGTTCGCGAGACGCTCTTCGTCGAAGCGGGTGCCGGCACCGGCAAGACGTCCACGTTGGTAGGGCGTGTCGTCAGTCTGGTCACGCAGGAACAGATCGCGTTGCGCGACATCGCTGCGATCACGTTCACCGAAGCGGCTGCGGCCGAGCTACGCGATCGCATTCGTGGCGCGTTCGAGCACGGCGCCGCGGGTGACGACGCCGTGGTCGCTCTGCGCTGCTTCGAAGCGCTGGCCGACGTCGACGGCGCTGCGATCGCCACGGTGCACGCCTTCGCGCAACGCATCCTGTCGGAGCATCCGATCGAGGTTGCCATCCCCCCGCGCGTGACGGTGCTTGACGACGTGCAGTCCACCCTCGCGTTCGAGCAGCGCTGGCACGACGCGGTCGCGGTGTGGCAAGCCGACCCCGCCTACGAGGCACTCGTCGTCCGTCTTTGGTGTGTCGGCGTTGCGTTGCATGCCGAGCATCGGGTCTCGCTCAAAGACGTAGCAGCGGTGCTCAATGCGAATTGGGATCGTCTCGAAGACCTCGTGCTTGCCCCGCCAACCGCGCCGGTGGCGCTCGACCGTGCCCCGCTGCACAGCGCGATCGACCGTGCCCTGCGGTTTGTTGACGACTGCCACGATCCCGAAGACGCGTTGCTCTGCCATCTCCTGGCCATCGCGCCCGAACTGCACGCGCTTCGGGCCACCGATTCTGAAGACGACGATGATCAGTTCCTCGGGCTCGTCAGCCAACGGGGCAAATGGAATCGCGGCAGGATCGGCAAGAAGGGCTCGTGGGTCGATATCGCCGCGGTGCGCGACGCGTGCGCCCAGATTGAAGAGCAGGCCGAGGCGGTGCGCCAACGAGCAGTTGATGACGTGCTCGCGCAATGGTTCGTCGTGTTGCGCGATTTCACATTGCGCACAGCGCACGCGCGACGCGATCAGGGCGAGCTCGAGTTCCACGACCTGCTTGTGTTGGCCCGCCGCCTGTTGCGCACCAGCGGAACCGCGCGACGAGCCTTGCACGAGCGCTATACCCGGCTTCTCCTCGACGAGTTCCAAGACACCGATCCCATTCAGATCGAACTCGCCATGCTCATCGCCGCGGGTGCCACGAACGACGCTGACGCGGCATCGGGCTCGTGGGCCGACCTCACTGTTGCGCCCGGCCGTGTCTTCGTTGTCGGCGATCCGAAGCAATCGATCTATCGATTTCGTCGTGCCGACATCGCTCTGTACCAACGTGCGCGCGAGGTGTTCGGCGGTGCTGCGCATGTGGCTCTGGTGCAGAACTTCCGCACGGTGGCGCCAATCGTCGACTGGATAAACGCGTTGTTCGGTTCACTCATGCCGAGCGAGCGTCCAGGGCAGCCTCGCTATGTGCCGCTCACCGCCACCCGGTCGGCGTCGGAAGGCATCGATCATCGGGTGGGGTTGTTTGGTCCGTCACACGCCGATGATCCTGATGCCGCGACGCTGCGCGCCCGCGAGGCTGCCGACGTCGCGGCCATCGTCGAGGCGATCCGCGCTGATCCGTCCAGTCGGCCGGTGTGGCATGCGCAGGGACCCTATGTCGGCACCTGGCGTCCGGCTCGGTTCGCCGACATCACGGTGCTCATCCCCTCGCGACAATCCTTGTCGTTTCTCGAAGCTGCTTTCGACGAACTCGACCTTCCGTATCGGGTCGACACGAGCTCGCTGGTGTTCGACACGCCGGAGATCCGAGACCTGTTGTCGATCGCGGCGGCTATCGACGATCCGTCCGACGAGTTGGCCACGCTCGCGTCCCTGCGCAGTCCAATCTTGGCCTGTGATGACCGCAGCCTGTTTGTGTGGGCGCAGGCCGGTGGGCGTTGGGACTATCGCTCCGCGGCGCCGCCCGGGCAGGCCGGCGGTGTCGTCGGCGATGCGATGATGGCGTTGACGCGATGGCATGAGCGCGCCATGTGGTGCGAACCCGCCATGTTGCTCGAACAAGTGGTGCGTGAGCGCGATGTCTACGCGCTGGCGCTCGTACACCGACGGCCGCGCGATGCGTGGCGTCGTGTTCGTTTCCTCATCGACCAGGCTCGACGCTTCGCCGATGTCGGGGGCGGACACCTCCGCGCGTTCGTGGCCTGGGCCGACTTGCAACGTCGCGAAGGCTCGCGGATTCACGAACCGCTGTTGCCCGAGACCGATGACGACGCCGTTCGCATCATGACGTTTCACGGTGCGAAGGGTCTCGAGTTCCCCATCGTGATCCTGTCGGGCCTGACCACCAAGGTGAGCGGCAGGCGTCATGGCCCCGCCGTTCATTGGGGAAGCGATGGCCAGGTCGCGCTGCGATTGAACAAGTCGACGACCACCGACAACTTCGAGGTGTTGAACGATTTCGAAACCGAAATGGACGCTGACGAGAAGCTGCGTTTGCTGTATGTCGGCGCTACGCGTGCGCGTGACCATCTCTTCGTGTCGACGCACCGCAAGGCGCGCAAGGCAAATCCGCCGGACAACGAGCCGGCGGACAACCAGCCGGTGGACAACAAGATCGATACCCAGGCGGGGCGCGTGTATGCCACGAGCGTTGCATCCGGTGCCGAGCTGGGTCGGTTCATCGATCCGGTTGGGTCGTTGACCACGGCGTCGCGCTCGAATGGAAGCGACGAGCCACCCCGCGAGGTTGACGCGGCCGCGGAGGCCATGGCATTTGATGCGTGGTGTCGCGACCGCGAACAACTGCTCGCCCGGGGCGCGGCTCGCACGGTCTGGTCGGCGACAGCGTTGGCCGGAGCGCTCGCCCCGACCGCGCTCGCCTCGACACCGCCCCCGAGCCCGGCATCGACCCTCTTGCGAACCCCGACCGGCGCCGAGGTTGCCGAGTTTGCCGAGGCGGAGATCTCGGCGGATGACACCACGCGCCGGGTCCGGCGGCGCGGACGTGGCGGCACGGCGTTTGGCCGGGCGGTTCACGCAGTGCTCCAGTTCGCGGATCTGGACGACGACGTACTCGCCGCGCGGGCGTTGGCGGCAGTCGAGGCCGAGGCGCTTGCTGTGGTCTTGGCCCCCGACGTGCAGGAAGCGGCTGCCGCGGTGCTGGGTTCGCCCACGGTGCGCGCGGCGCTCGCGTCCCCGCGGCATTGGCGCGAACTCGCGGTCAGCGCGGCGATTCATGGCCGCGTGATCGAAGGCTTCGTCGACCTGCTCGCAGAGATCGACGGCGAACTGGTCCTCATCGACTACAAGACCGATCGCGTCGATCCCGCTGCGCTCGTCGGAGCCGTGACGCACTACGCACCGCAGCTCGGGGCGTATGCCTTAGCCATCGAAGCGGCGACCGGTCGACGGGTTGATCGCGCGGTGCTCGTATTCGCCGGAGCGGGTCAAGCCGTCGAGCGCGTCGTCGCCTTGGCCGAAGCGAGGGCGCAGGTCGATCACCTGCTCGCCGGCTCTGGCCTGGCTTCCGGGTCTGGCTCGGCTTCCGGATTTGGCGTCGCGAGTGGATCGATTGCGTAACGGCTGATGGCCGGCCACCCGAGAGGTGACCGGCCATCAGCCGAGGGAAATCATGGAACCAATATGCGGTTCACTGGTGCGCCTGAGGCGCCGCCATGAGTCAGCTTTCGATCGTCTTGCGACGGCGACCGAGGGTCACCAGGCCCAGCCCGAGCGCCAGCAGTGTGGCGCCGATCGTGGCGTTGGTGCCGGAGTGGCTACCCGTGAACGCAAGGGCAGGCTTGGCCGCTGCTTCGACCTGAACTCCGAGGACGTGCGTCTCGACCTCGGTGGTCGTGGTCACCGGGGCGATTTCGTCCTTGGGAGCGGCAGTCGTCGCGGGGGCCACACAGTCGGTGAGCCATTGCTTCGACCACAGCACCGCCTTGGTGTCGAGGTCGGTCACCACGATGTTCATGGTCTGATCCTCGATGAGCGGGATGACCTTGTCGTAGCTACCGCCGTAGGACTCGATCGTGTAGTCGTTGCTGTTGCCGTTCCACAGCACGTTGACGTGCAGCTTGGCGTTGCCCGAGTTGGCCAACTTCAGCACGGCCTTGTCACAGCTGATCGTCGGCGTCACCGAAGGTGTCGTATGCAGCGGGGTCCAGACGAAACACACCGACGTCGGGTAGAAGGCGTTCTCGGCGTCATCGGTCTTCATCCACTGGCTGGCGTGCACGAGCTCGACCCGGTCGGCTTGTTCGAAGATGTCTACCGAGCCAAGCGG
>JAYUFA010000069.1:0-18444 GCA_043738925.1 Actinomycetota bacterium | reverse complement strand
GGTGAAGCGTCGCGGGCGTGCCCTCGACATCTCGCCTGTTCCAGGCGAGATCAACGACGGTGTTGCTGGGTCGGATGCGCCTATCGGCGCATCCTCTGCGCCGGCTTCACCGCCGAGGCCACGCACACCTGATGTGTGGCGACCCCGACGGCAGTTCTGACCGGCCCTGCCTACTTCCGGCGGCGGCGGACCTTGCGACCGCCGACGTAGACGAAGCTCGGCGTCACGGTCGTCGAGCGACCGAGGAAGAACAGCGCGATGCCGGTGACGAGCGTGCCGAAGCCGATGCCCGCATACGACTTCGTGCGATTCGAGCCGGTGCGAGCAAGGCGGCCCGGCACGGCCGCGCTGTCCATCACGGTGAGCTTGCCGCGCGATTCGCGAACCCCCAGGACCTCGGGCTGCGAGCAGGCCGATGTTGTCGTCGTAGCGGCGCTCGTGGCTACAGCTGCGCTCGTCGTAGCACCTGCGGTGGTGGTCGTGGTCGCACAAACCGCAATGGTCGTCGTTGCTGACGTCATCGTGGTCGTTGTCTCAGGCACTGTGGTCGACGACGCAGCAACGGTGGTCGTCGGCGCGGGAGTGGTCGTGGTCGGTGAATGCACCGTTGTCGAAGCTCCGACGATGGTCGTAGTGGTCGGCGTCCCCGGCGGGCCGTTCACGTAGATGCAGTTCCAACGGTCACCCGGTTGCAGCGTGAGCGATACGTCGGCGCCCACGGCCCGGACAACGTCGCCGGTCGCCGCGTTGGTGCAGCTCGCGTCGACAAGCACCCATCCGCTGGTCTGATGTTCGGTGATCTTTTTCGCACCCGGCGGCGTCGCAAACCACTTGCTCTCGCCCGCCTTGAGCGTCAACGTCTGACCATCATCGAGGCTGAAGTTGAACGATTCGTTCGACGTCGCTCCGTCGACCAATCGCTTCTCGATGTAGATTTTCGGCGGCTGAATGTTGTGGATCTCACACGTGATCGTTTCGTTCTTTCGTGGTGTCACGCGGAAGCCGTCGTTCGTCGCCAGCACTTGCGTGTCGCCACCGGTGCAGCTCTGCGGAGCGATCCACCATCCCGTGGTCGCCAACTCACGCAGCTCGTAGGTGACCCCCGGACGAATGTTGTCCTTCCATTCGAGCGTGCCCTCGTAGGTGAGCGTCTTGGTGACCGCTGCCTGCGCGCCCGGTGCGCTCAGCGTGAACTGGAACTGCGCGTCCTTCTTCGTGCCGAACGACTTCTTCACGAGCCGGATCTGCGCCGAGCCGTCGTAACTCACCGAGATCTTTGCGTTGGCGTCGACGGTGACCGAGCGAGCGAGGATCTGCGCTTGCGTTCCGGCGACACGAAAGATGCGGCCCTTCTGTACCTGCGCGCGGGCATTGACGGCCACGTCGGCGGCGCCCGCGTCGTTGCGGCGCACATACACGGTGTCGCCGTCACCCACCGCGCCAGTCGCCGCTGCGCCCGCCGCGTCGACACGATCACCACTGGTGACGACCACGTTGACGATCTTGCCGACACCAGTAGTGCGTACCGTTACCGGAACGATGTCACCAGCGAGATGCTTTCCATCAGGAGTCTGCAACTTCAGTGACGTGATCGGCTCGCCGAGGTTCGGGGTCAGCGGTACGGCGTTGAGGATCGCCTTGTAGTTCGCGGTGATTGTCGCGTCGTTCTTTGGTCCCAGATCGAACCCGTCGCTGAAGTGCCAGATCGCACTCTGCACGGCGGCGGCCTTCTGTGCGTTCGTGCCCTGCAACGGGAACGCCGGGTCGATCTGCGGGTAGTAGTGGTTCAGGATCCAGGCGATCGAATCAATGCGCGCGGGCGACACGGGCATCTGCTGCCAGTCGGTCTCGGGCAGAGTCGCGCCGACGGAGATGCCATGGCTCAGGTCGATGCAGTAGCCCTGGGACGCGACACCATCGATGTTGGCGAGCATCTCGCCGGCAGCAGCAGTCTCGTCGTGCGAGACGCCGGCCGCATCGAGGTACGAACCCGTCACGGTCGCGTGCTGACCCAACCCGGTGAACTTCAACACGCTGGCCGCTGAAGCACCCAGGGTCGAGAGCGCAAGCACGCCCGATCCAAGCGCAACGACCGCGCCGAGCGCAGCCACAATCCGAAGTAAAGATCGTTTCATGCCCAGAAGGTCGACTCGCGGGCGACCTTTGTGAATGGGCAATCCCGATCGGGCCGCGCGGCCTGGGTCGCACGACCCCCTACAGCCGGTCGGGCACCGGCGGTTCTAGACGAACGCGGCCATCGTTTCAGCGTGGTCATCGGTTGAACCGAACGCCCACGCGAGCACCCAGGCGCGCTTCAAGTACAGGTGCGCGTCGACCTCCCACGTATAACCCATGCCGCCGTGCACCTGCACGCAATCCTTGCCGTTCTCGCTCGACGCGTTGCTCGCGACGATCCGCGCCATGGCCGCGGCACGAGCGGGGTCCTCGATGCTTGCGTCATCGAGGCAAAGACCCGCCATATAAACGGCGGCGCGCGCCACTTCGACCCGCGAGGCCATGTCGGCACACAAGTGCTTGACGGCCTGGAACTGACCAATCGGCTTGTCGAATTGGCGGCGCTCCTTGGCATACGCCACCGCGAGATCGCATGCGCCCTCGGCGAGTCCCAGCTGTATGGCCGACGTGAGCACGGCGCCACGGTTGCGTAACGTTGCCGCGACCGCGGCGTCGGCGATGCATGCACCCTGCGGGAGCTGCGCGACGTGCGCGATGGGTGTCCACGCATCGAGGGGCTTGTGGGCCGTTCGCAGGTCGAGGTCATGCGGGTCGACCCGCCAGATGCCGTCGGCATCGAGCACCAACAACGTATCGATGGAACCTGCGTATTCGATATGCGCGACGTCACCGTCGATCGGCCGTTCGATCATTCCAACGATGACGTCGCCCGACGCGGCGCCATCGACCAGGCCCGCGGCGAGAGCAGTCGCGACCAACGGACCGGGCACCAGCGCGCGGCCCAGCTCCTCGAACACCAGTGCAGCGTCGATCCAACCCAGCCCGACGCCGCCTTCGGCCTCGGGGAGCGCGAGGGAGAACACCCCGGTCTCGGCCAGTTCGCGCCAGCGATCGCGGGCGACGCCTCCTGTGGCCTCGAGCGCGCGTACGACCTCGTTCGAGAAGCGGCCGGCGAGAAGCGACCGAAGGCCATCGACCAGTGCGACCTGATCGTCGGAGAGCTCGAAGTCCATGTCATCGCTCCTTGGGCAGGCCGAGCACGCGCTCGCCCACGATGTTGCGCTGGATCTGCGACGTGCCGGCGGCGATGGACAGGGTGAGGCTGTAAATGCGATCACCCACAAAGTCGACCGACGACAGATCGCCAAGGTCGTCCATCGCGAGCGAGCGACGACCAAGGATCTTGTGCGACAGTGCGCTCATGCGCTTGTGCACATCGGCGTAGTAGAGCTTGAACACCGAACCACCAGGGCCGGGAACGCCGGTGCGGGCTGCTTGTGACACGTTGCGCTTCGTCAACGCCCACAAGGCGTCGAGCTCGGCTTGAAGCCGACCGATTTCGCGACGGATCTCGCCGTCGTCCCATGCGGTGCCCGACCCCTTCCGTACCGTACGCGCGACTTGCGCCAGCTCCTTCAGCTTGCGCATGGTGCCGAGCTGCTCGCTGATGAACGCTGTGCCGCGCTCGAAGCTGAACGTCACCATCGCGACGCGCCAGCCGTCGTTCTCGGCGCCGACGCGATTCGCCACGGGGATGCGTACCTCGTCGAGAAACACTTCGCTGAACTCGCTCGCTCCGTGCGCTGTTTTGATCGGGCGCACCTCGATGCCGGGCAGATCCATCGGCATGATCAGCCACGAGATGCCGCGGTGCTTCGGTGCTTCGACATCGGTGCGCACCAAGAGCTCGCAGTAGTCTGCGACCTGCGCGTTCGATGTCCAGATCTTCTGCCCGGTGACCACATAGTGATCGCCGTCGCGGATGGCACGCGTTGCGAGCGACGCGAGGTCCGAGCCCGCATTCGGCTCACTGAAGCCTTGGCACCACACCTCGTCGCCGCGCAAGATCGCGGGGAGATGCTTCGCTCGCTGCTCGTCGGTGGCCTCCATCATGATGGTGGGACCGCCGTGCAGCAGACCGACGAAGTTGATGCCAACGTAAGGCGCGCCGACCCGCTCGGTCTCCTCCAGGAAGATCAGATGCTCGGTCGGGGTCGCACCGCGGCCACCGAACTCCTTGGGCCAGTTGATACCCGCGTAGCCGGCGTCATACAACTTCCGCTGCCACGCGATGTCGTACGCGCGACGGGCCACGAAGTCGTTCTCGTGCGGGGGTGGCGGGATCGTGGGGAGCACGTCGTGCAGCCACGCCCGCAGCTCGTCCCGGAAGGCGAGCTCGTCGGCAGTGAAGCGAAGATCCACGGGCGGGGAGGCTATCGCCTCAATGTCACCTGCCTCGGGTCGAGAGGTCGGCGTCGATCGGCTCGTCAGGTGAGCACGTGGGCCAGACGCCACGCCATCACGGTGTGCAGCACGACCGCGATGATCACGCACAAATGCCAGATCTCGTGATAGCCGAACGTCTTCGGCCACGGATCGGGTCGCATCGCGCCGACCACAATCGCACCTGCGGTGTAGAAGGCGCCACCTGCCAAGAGCAACGCAAAGTTCGTGGCGTTCGTGCCTTCGTAGATCCACGGCATCAGCACAACGGGGAACCAGCCAAGGGTGAGGAACAGCGCGTTCATCAGACCTTTCGGGGGATGAAACGGCAGCCACTCGAGCACCACTCCCACAGCCGCGCCGACGCCGAGCACAACAAGCAACGTGATGCGCAAAGGCCCTTTGAGCACCAGCAACGCAACCGGCAGCGACTGCGCGGCGATGCAGACGTAGATGGCCGTGTGATCGAGTTGGATCAGACGGTGATAGCGCGCGGCCGGCCACGGGCGCAGGTGCACCAACGCACTCACGCCGAACATGAACGACGCGCCAATCGCGAAGAACGCGAGTCCGATTTGCGCATTGGTGGTGTCGGCGCCGACAACGCCGACGATGCCGACGGGTATCGACAGCAGGAACGCCCAGCGGTGCGTCAGGCCTCGCCACCGTGGACGCGGTCGGGACAGCATCCGCATCACCGACGGCGAAAGCTCGGGTGCGACACCGCTCATGCGCGAACCGTAGCGGTTGCGTAGTCTCCGCCCGACACCGCATGAGCAGGAGCCAGGATGACCGCCGGAGAGCACATCGACCTCGGACAAGCCATGATCACGATGATCGAGCCAACGAAGGACCGCGAGCTACTCAGCGAATACAACCGTTGGTACGAGCATGACCACTGCTATTCGGGCGTCATGGTGGGCGTCGGCGCGTTTTCATTCGGTCGCTTCGTCGCCACGCGAGCACTGAAGAACTACCGTTTTCCCATCGAGAGCACGGTCGCGAGTCCGATCGATCAAGGTTCGTTCATCGCGTTCTACTTCTATCTCGACGGCACAATCGACGATCAC
Organism: Actinomycetota bacterium; assembly: GCA_043738925.1. GTDB lineage: Bacteria > Actinomycetota > Acidimicrobiia > Acidimicrobiales > WLNW01 > WLNW01. The sequence continues at coordinate 12,955 of JAYUFA010000069.1, read as the reverse complement.
TTCGCGTGGTCATTCCCAGCGTCGCGACAGCTCGGCGCCGACGGGCGCTTGAACACCGATCGCACGCATATCTCGACGTCGTTGTACGACTTCCGCGGCTCGGTGAATCGACCCGGTTGGCCCGTTCCGGCCGAGGTGAGCCTGGATCACCGGTACAAGGGCCTGGTGGTGATGTGGATCGATCGGGCCGAGTCGAGCACGAGTGACGAGCTCATCACGTGGCTGAAGAACGGCTGGCTGCCCAGCGTGCTCAATGCCGACGCCTCACCGCTCGCGCAGGCGTTGGTGTTCTCGCCCCGCGACTTCCCGAACGTCCCCAACTCCGGCGTCGCGGTCGGCGAGAAGGTGCTCGTGGCGTTGTTCGTCTCGGGCGATCCGACCGACATTTGGGAGTCGCACATCGCTCCGCTCGAAGCCTCGGTCGCCGCGGGCGGGCACGGCACCATCGGCTTTTCTGCCCCGTTCATCCCGGTCGTTCCCGGTACCGAGACCTACCTCGACGAGTTGTGGTGACGCGAGCGTTCGGCGACTGCATCCGGCGGACCTCCGGCCGGACGTGCTCGCAGGTACCATCGCACCCACATCGATGATTAGGGGGCCCGCGATGTCTTCCACCAGGTTCGACGTGGCGTTGAGCGATATCGACCTCACCGACCTCGACGTGTTCGCGACACGCCTACCACACGACTGGTTCGACCTGCTCCGACGCGACGCACCGGTCTGGCGACATCCCGAAACGTCGGACGAAGGACCCTTCTGGGTCGTCACGTCGTATGACCACATCACCGAAGTGCATCGCTCAGGACTCGCCTACAGCCATCAAACGGGGCCTGGCCACGACGGCAACGGCGGGATCGCGCTGACCGATGTGCGGGTCGAGATGGGTGTCGGCTCACAGATGGTGATGACCGACCCGCCAAAGCACACGCAATTGCGCAAGCTCGTGAACCGTGGCTTCACGCCGCGCATGGTCGGGCGTCTCGAAGAGACCATGCGTTTGCGCACCGACATCATCATCGATCGCATCGCCGAGCGCGGCGAGGCCGACTTCGTCGTCGATGTCGCGTGCGAACTTCCGTTGATGGCCATTGCCGACATCGTCGGTGTGCCAATGGAGGATCGCGGCAAGCTCTTCACGTGGACCAACGAGGTGCTCGGCAGCGACGACCCCGAGTTCCAACCCGAAGGTGGGCGCGAGGGGTACGACGTGACGCCGGGGATGATCTCGTTGTTCCTTTACTCGCGCGAACTCGCCGAGCAGCGCCGGGCGAAACCTGCCGACGATCTGTGGACCAAGCTCATCGGCGCCAAGGCCACGATGGAAGACGGCACCGTCGTCGAGTTGAGCGAACTCGAACAGGACATGTTCTTCAGCCTGCTGATCCTCGCCGGCAACGAAACCACCCGCAACGCGATCAGCGGCGGACTGCTGGCGTTTTTCGAGCATCCCGATCAGTGGCAGCGCCTCGGCGAGCATCCCGAACTGATCGACACCGCCGTCGAGGAGATCCTGCGTTACACGAGCCCGGTCAACTATTTCCGCCGCACGGCAACCGTCGACTGCGACTTGGGCGGACATCACATTCGAGCCGGCGAGAAGGTGACCCTGTGGTATCCGTCGGGCAACCGCGACGAAGCGGTGTTCGACGACCCACATCGCTTTGACATCGCGCGCACGCCGAATCACCACATGGCGTTCGGCGCGGGTGGGCCGCACTACTGCCTCGGCGCGAGCCTCGCGAAGCTCGAGCTCAAGGTGATGTTCGAGGGCCTGGTGCAACGGCTACCCGACCTTGCTCTCGCAGGCCCACCCGAGCGACTGCGAAACAACTTGCTCAACTCGATCAAGCACCTACCGATCACTTTCACACCGGTCGACCGCGTTCTGAGCGACTGATCAGCAGCCGCGGCGGGAACCACCGCCGTGAGCGACTACAGCGAACCGTCCAGCGCAGCGATCAACGAGGTGACGAGCACATCCAGCGCGTCGGCGCACGCGTCGAACTCGGGTTGCTCGCCAGCGGCAGGGTCGACCACTTCCTCCCAATCGACCAGTTCGACGTCCGCGAGGTGCAGCGAAGCAACACGTTCCGCCAACGTCGCACCGCTTGTGCCCGGTAGGTCGCGCGCCAGTCGCTTGATCGTCGCCGTTCGCGAGGCCGCGCTCGCGTGCGTGTCGCGCACCCAACGCACATGCTCAGGAGCCATGGCGACGACGAGGTCGGCCGAGGTCGCATCCACTGCCCACATCTGATGACTGCGATGCGTGTGATCGACCAAGCCATGGCGTTCGAGCGCTCGCCGCGTGCGCACACTCATCGGATGACCTTCGATCACGTGCGTGCCTGCACCTGATACTCGATACGACGAACATCGGTCGCGGAACATGACCGTGGCCATCACCGAGCGAGCCGCGTTCCCGGTGCAAAGAAACAATATGTGCGGACGCGCGTCGTTCGCCGAGACCGAATCGCTCACAAGCCGTCGAGCGGACAGTGGCCGGAAAGGTTGATAAGCGGCGTGAAGCCAACCATCGTCAGTGCAGCGGACCTTCTGTGGCGCCGGAGTACTTCTTCACGTCGACGCCCGTGATGCCGATCGAGCCCATCACGCCACCGAACGCAGCCATGTGCGGGCTCGTCATGTGCGCGCCCAGCGCGTCGTCGTCTTCCCACTTCTCGAAGATGAGCACGGTGCCTTCGGCGCTACGGGAGTTGAAGATCTCGTATCCGTAGCAGCCCGACTCTTTCAGTGTCTCAGCCTGCATGGCCGCGAACCCCGACTCGAGCGTCTCACGCTTGGCCGGATCAAACGAAATGGTGCCTGCAATGATGATCATGAGCGACGACACTATCCATCAACCACCGCACCGCGCTCGCCCGACATGTTGCCCTATGCACCGCGCGGCCGATACTCGGCGCGGCGATCAGCGAGTGCACCCATATCGACGCGCACGAACAACGCGTCGGCCTCGGCGGTGAGCACATCGCCCGCGTGACATGTGGCCTTCGAGTGGATGCGCCGACCGCTCGTGTAGTGCACCCACGCCACGAACCGCAGTTCGGTATCGAGTGGTGTGATCTTGCGGTACTTCACTTCGAGGGTGCCCGTTACCGCCGCTGGTCCCCCGGCGGCCAGGCGGATCGTGCCGCCGAGCACATCGTCGAACAGGCCCGCGACATACCCACCGTGCACGCCATGCGGCGGACCCTCGTACAACTGATTGCACGTGACCCGAGCCTCAACGGCGCGCCGGCCGTCGGGCAACGTCACAAGCGTGGGTTCGAGCGCCGCGGCGAGCGGATTCGCGCGGCCGCGGAAGAGCGAGTAGTCGTTGAAGTTCAGACCGATCTCGGGGCCGGGTCCACCCGGTGCCATGCCATCGAACCAGCGCGACCGAGGCGCGCTTCCCCACTGCGCCCGAAGCGAGCGCAGCTCGCCGATCGCGCGTGACAACGTGTCGTCATCGGCGATGGTCGTCTTGAGCTGCAGCGCAAGACCGTGCAGCTCGCGCGCCAGCGTTCGTTCCAAGTCGCTCACGCGGACGTAGCCGCAGCTTCGGCTTCCGCCTTGATCCCTGCTGCGAAACCAGTCACCGCACGCGAGTACACGCGCCGCACAAGCCCGGTTGTGCCTGGCACGCGCGGCGAGAATGTGGAAGCCCAGGTGAGCACCGTGATGGCTCCGTCGGCGTGCAGCACCATCTCGCTTGCGTATTCCTTCGTGAGCTGATGCGAGTTGAGGCGATAGGTCATACGTGTCGGATGCTCCCAACCCGTGACCTCCTCGAGAACCTTCATCGGCCCCGCGTGGAAGCAGCGAATCGCACCGAGGCCATTCGGTGCGGGCGTTCCTTCGCGATCCATCGTGACGCGCTTCGACGAGCCCCATCGCGCGTAACGAACATGGTCGGTCATGACGTCGAACACGACGTCCATCGGTGCCGCTATGCGGGTGGTGGACGAGAAGGTGGCGCTCACCACGTACCTGCCTCGGACACCATCGACGCGAGGAACTCGCGCGTGCGTGCCAACGTCGCGTCCTTGCCCGCCCCCCAAGCGAACGGCGCAGCTAACAACTCGGTTGCACCTACGTTGGCGAAGCGACGTAGGCGGGCCGCCACCGTCGCCTCGTTGCCAATGAGTGCGATCGCCTCAGGCCGTGCATCCGACGAACGTTCGAGGATGCGGCTGTACGTGGGGATCTGTGTGTAGGCGGCGAAAATGCGTGCCGCGTTCTCGCGTGCCTCGTCGACATCGTCACAGATGGCGATGGGCATGCCGACGACGATGCGCGGCGCGGGTCGACTGGCGCCGCTCGCGGCCGCCGTGATGCGCGGCACGACATAGTTCGACAGCGCGTGCTCGTCGGCGAGCCACAGGATCGTGCCATCGGCACGTTCGCCAGCGAGGCGCAACATGTAGGGCGCGAGCGCCGCGATGAGCAGGCCCGGCGCGGTTGGTTTGCCGGGTACGCCGAACATCGACCGAAAGTCGTAGAAGTCGCCGTGCGCCTCGACGTTGCCACTGAGCTCGAACGCGCTGCGCAAGGCTTCGACGTATTCGCGTGTGTGCACACCGGCGCGCTCGTAGGACATGCCGTACATGCCTTCGATGACCGACGGGTGCGACGGCCCGATGCCGAGCGAGAGCCGCCCGCCGGTGACGACGTTCACCGACAGCGCGCCGCGCGCCATCGCCTGCGGGTGAAACGGATAGGTCGGGACCACCGCGGTACCGAGCTCGAGCCGTGACGTTTCGCGACCCACCACGGTGAGCGCCACCATCGCGTCGAAGCTCCACGGCACGTACGGCACCCAGCCGCTGGCGAGACCGGCCGACTCGGCCCACTGCGCACGTTCCACGATCACCTCGATGCCGTCGTCCGATGGCGACGTGTCGCTGATGAACATTCCCAGCTTCATGTGACAGAACCCCCGAGCTCCGCCACCGATCGTGGCGCGCACCAGTCGATCACGGCTACCAGCGCATCGCACAACCGACCGGCCGCCATCGCGAGGTTGGCCTCGAACTGCTCGACCGTGTCGACGTGTGCGTCGACCAGGTCGGTGATGGCTTTGACCGCGAGCACGGGCACCCCCAGTAGCTCGCCTACCCACGCGACGGCGGCCCCTTCCATGTCCTTGACCACGGCGCCGCTCGCATCGATCATGCGCCGATCGTCGTCGGTCTCGTCGAGCGAATTTCCCGTGGTGATCACGCCCTGCTTACAACCAATCGCTCGCGCCAGAGCGCCAGCCGCGACGGCGGGATACGAGCCCACGCCGTACGCATCGAAGCCCGGAATGGCGATGCGCCGATCGTGATACACGAAGCGATCGGCGCTCATGTACACGTCGCCGATCGCACCGCCGGCACGTGCCCATCCACCCGCCGTGCCCGCAGTGACCACCATGTCCGGAGGGTGGCGATCGAGCGCCAAGTATGTGTTCAGAGCTGCCGGCTGCGTAGCAATCTTGTCGACGCCATGGCGTGCGTCTCGTCCGTTGAGCGCGACGATCACCTCGCAGCCGGCCCGCTCGGCACGGAACCACGCGAACGGCAATCCGGCGACGGCATCGATGGGTTGCGCGCCGATCCGTTCGATCACCGGCGCGCCTTCGGCGAACATTGCCATCACGATCACCATCCGTTGCACGACACGAGAATCGCACACTGTCGACCACGAGGAACCGCATGGACCCGGCAGCACTGCTGCCGACAAGGAAGACTGGATGCATGACTGACAAGACTGGTCCGTTCTACGGCCTCGATTTCGTCCGCGACCGTTTCGTCGACACCAACGGCATTCGCATGCACGTCGTCGAGGCAGGTCCGGTCGACGGCCGGGCGGTGGTGCTTTGTCACGGCTTTCCCGAGAGCTGGTACTCGTGGCGCCATCAGCTCCGCGCGCTCGGCGATGCCGGATATCGCGTGCTCGCACCCAGCCAGCGTGGTTATGGCCGCACGGATATTCCCGACGACATCGCCGCGTACACGCAGCTGCACCTCGTCGGCGACCTCGTCGGAATGCTCGACGCCTATGAGATCGATCAGGCAGTGATCGTCGGCCACGATTGGGGCGCACCGGTTGCATGGAACGCCGCCGCACTGCGACCCGATCGCTTCGTCGCAATCAGCGCTCTGTCCGTGCATTGGAACGGCTACCAGCCCTACACGGGGCCACCGACCCAGGCCATGCGTAAAGCGCTGGGGGGAGGCTTCCTGTACATCCTTCACTTTCAGGAACCCGGCGTGGCCGAAGCCGAACTCGATGCCGACATCGAACGCACGATGGGCCGCTTCCTCTACTCGTTGTCGGGTGACATCCCGCGCGACCAGTACATGTTCTTCGACATGGCCGCGACCTGCATGGCCGACGTGCTCACCGACATGCCGGGTTCGCTGCCGTGGCTGTCAAAGGACGATCTTGGCGCCTTCGTCAGCGAGTTCCAGCATCACGGCACGTTCCGCGGTGGCATCAATTGGTATCGCAACATCGACGCGAGTGCGGCGCTGCTCGCCCCGTTCGTTGGACGCCGCGTCGAGCAACCTGCGCTCTTCATCGGCGCCGAGCACGACTCGATCTTCGGCCAGACACGCGAATCGGTCGAGGCAACGCGCCACGCCGTGCCGCAGCTTCGTCAGGTGTGGATCGATGGCAGCGGGCATTGGGTGCAACAGGAACGGCCCGACGAGGTCAACGTGGCGCTGCTCGACTTCCTCGCGTCGTTGCCCCGCTGGAGCTAGCGCGTTCGGCGATCCGTACGTTGGCCGAGGCAACGATCTGCGTGAAGAGATCGCCATACATCCGCATGTCGTCGAGGCGACACGTCGCCACGATCTGAAAGACGAGGCGGTTCTCGCCCCGGCCGTGGACGCCCCCATCGGCCAATGCCTGGAGCTGCGCGAGCCGCATCGCGTGCGCGCCCATGTCGAACAATGCGAGTCGCACGATCGCCGGCGCGTCGCCGAGACGAACGGTCCTCTCGCCGCGCACGTCAACGCTGTCGTAGCTCGTCTCGAGGTGAAGGCGTGCATGGGTCGCGACCGCAGCAAGGTCGCAGCTGCGGTCGACCGTGTCGCACGACAGCACCACGTTGGTGCGAAACGCACTGTTGCACCGCGGATCCCAGAGCACCGCGTCGGCGCCCGCGACCTCTCCCGAGCACCAACCGTCGGGTACGTCGACGGCCAGTTGGCGGAGCGCATCGCCTTCGATGACGACAACATCGGTCACGAGAACAGACCGCCGATCGCGCTGACCGTCGATTTGAGGGCGTGGCCGCCGCTGCCGGCAACATGGCCGATACCCGATACCACCGACTTCGGATTGATGCTGACGTCGACCCCCAAACTCCCGCCGACGCCGATCGTGGCACCGAGATCGAGCTTGAATGCCACCTTGTCGAGGCCTACCGCTACGTCGCCTTTCAACTCGCCGCCGATCCCGTAGCTCACGCCGACGTGCGAGGTGGCGCGAACACCGAAGAGCGCGACCTGCGACGATGCGTCGGCAGAACCACCGACCAAGGCACGCGCTTCGACCTCGGCATCAACGCCCTTGACACCGATGCCCGCCCGCGCTCGGCCCGACGCCTGCGCTCCGACAAACACCTGTGCCGAGCCGCCGACGCCGAGCATCGATGAACCGGCCGCGGCCGACACCGATGCCGACGCGCCGACCTGCACCGTGCCGGTGACGGTGACCTCGGCCTGCTTCTCGCCGACGCCTGCATACACGCCTCCGGTAGCCACGGCCCCGGCGAACACGTTGACGTCAACGTGGGCGTGATCGTTGCCGAGGGTGCGACCCGCGCCGACACCTTTCTCTACGATGCGGGTCTTCTGATAGCCCGAGATGTCAGCGGAGGAACTGCGCCAGCCATCGCTCACCGACGGATTGCCGGTCGTGACCAGGCGGGTGCGACCCGAGCGGTGCAACGGCCCCGCTATAGAGCCCTCGTAGACCCGCCGCGTGCCCTTCGCGTACGTGCGCACCGTGCCCGACCCATTCGGCGTGGCGAGCCGTGTCCAAGGACTCGTCCCTGAACCTCCGGTCGAGCCAATGTTCGCCAGCGCGCTGTCGGCCGTGACGAGGTCGGCGGCCACGCCCCACACGAAGCCGGCCAGTGAGTCGAACGAACGCGCCAGCGAACCGAGGTCGTCGGCCACTGCTGTCACGTCACTCACCCCGAACAGCAGATTCATCGACGAGGCGGGAACAGCATCGATGGCGCGCCGCAAGGTGCGCCGTAGCTCCTCGTGCGCGTCGCGCTGGCTGGCCAGCAACACCGAGAGGTCGGTCAACGCATCGGGAGATCCCGATATCAAGGTCATCTCGGCCACCCGTTGTCACGGGCTCGGCGTTGCGTGAGCGCAAGCAGCGCCAAGGTCTCGGTCAAACGGCGCGTCGCTCGGTCGATCGCGCCGAGTGCTTCGTCGAAGTCCGCGCGATGACCACCACGCCATGACGCGGTACAGGCCGTTGACTCCCGGCGGCGGCGATCACCCAGCGCGTCGAGCTGTGCACGAGCGACGAAGACCGCTCGTTCAAGTTCGTCGAAGCCGGGGGGTGGACCGACGGGAGGCGGCGCAAGTTCGGCAGGCATGCCACTAGGGTGACACGACTTTCAGATCATTTCAATACGTTTCATTCACCAAGATAGAGAACGCCTCTCAGGGCACGAACGACCCGAACTGGGTCGCAACACGGTTGGCGTCAAGCTTCGCCGCGATCACCGAGTCGGTCTTGAGGTTCGTGATCGCATAGCGGGGATCGCACTCGAAGGTCTTGTCCTTCGGCGTGATCCGCTCGAACTTGGCCCCGCTCAGCTTCACCAGCAGGCTGCAACTCGGTGCCTCGTTCTTGATCGGCTGCGTCGGCACGTGCAGGCCGCCGGCTGTCCAGTCCTTGATCTTGCCGATCTCCCCGATCACGCACTTTGCCGTCACCGTCGAGCCGCAGGCCTTGACAGCCGTGGCCCAAAGCAGAAACGACGCCGTTGCTTGCGCGCCGAGCAGACTTGGCTTCGCGCCAGCCTTCGCGATCAAGTCGAGGTACTGCTTCGTGGCCGGTGACTTGTCGGCCTCTTCGAACGGCACGAAGGCCATGCGGACATAGACGTTGTCACCGATACCGCCATTGTCGCCGTTCCATTTCGCGAAGGCCGCGTCGTAGTTGTTGGCATCCACCATGATTGCCTTCGGCGCGAACCCGACCTGCTTGGCGCCTGCGAGGAAGTTCTCGAAGTTCGGCGCAGGCGATCCGACGAAGTAAACGATCTCTGCGCCACACGCCTTGAGGTTCGATGCAAACGGCTTCCAGTCGGACTCACCCGAGATGTTGTAGATCTGGTCACACGCCAAGAACGAGTATCCCGCAGCCGGGAACCCGGCAACCACCTTGTTCTTCGTCTCGAGCGTGGCGGAGTAGTTCGCGTACACCAACGCCGTCTTCTTGATCGCGTCGGGAAAGAGGTTGGCTACTTGGTACGCGAAACCCAACGGCAGCTGATCGCCGGGGTTGGCGAGCGACTGCACCATGCCTGCGCCGTGTGCAAACGCCGTCGACACGGAATACGTCGGCACGCTCGACAGCTGGCAACCGATGCGCACATCTTCCTGCGCCGCGTCCGAAGCCCAACCCTGGCCGACGAGCATGAATACCTTGTCGGTGCACGCTTGCGTCATGGCGGATTTCACTTCGAGCAACTTCGCGTCGTAGTAGTTGCCCTCGATCTTGCGACCGTTGATGCCGCCCTGTTGGTCGCACCACGCGATCATGGCGCGCATCGCTTCCGACATCTCCTTGTTCAGCCCCGGTGCCGACGCGAAGCCGGCATCGTCGCCATAGCCGATCTTGATCGACGTATCGGTCACGCCTTTCTCCGTCGCACCCGTCGCGTTTCCCGCGCCGCAGGGCGACACCAGGTCACCAAACTTCGCGCCGGTCGCGCCCGCGACGCGCGAAGCGTCGATGACGCCTGCGCCGCTGCCAACGCCTGTTGCGTCTGGTGTCGCGCTGTCGCCCCGGTTGGAGCCACACGCCACGGTGAGCATGCCGATGCTCACAAGACCTGCTGCCAGTCGCAGCGATCGATTCCGCATGAGAGACCCTTCTTCAATCCGCGCGCGTCAAGGAAGACGCCGGTTCGTAGCCATCGCGTTGCCGATCAGCGAGACGGTCGGCGACGTGACCGAGACTTCGGCACGAAACTGCCGCGACTTTCGCGAAAGGTTCGCCGCGACGTAGTTGCCGGTCGGTTCGGCTTCGCCTCGCCTTTGTGTCAGCGGCCTGCGAGGCTCAGCGCGGAGGTGACGCTATGGGCGCGAACGTTCCGGAAGGCCAAGTCGTGTGGGGCATGCAGCTACCGCTGCAGTCGCATTCCAAGTCGCGTCGCGAGGACTGGGAGGTCACCGCGCCAGTTGCCGATCTTGTCTCGGTGGCCAAGGCCGCCGACGAGGCCGGCGCGTTCTTTCTCGGTATCTGCGATCACGTAGCGCTGCCGTTTACGGACTACACGCAGCACATGACACCGACCTGGTACGACCCCATCGCCACGATGGGCTACATCGCGGCGCACACCGAGCGAGCGCGAGTGCTCTCGTCGGTACTCATCGCCGCGTACCGTCATCCGCTCGTTGCGTCGAAAGCGTTCGCGACGCTCGATCATCTGTCAGGAGGACGCACGATCCTTGGCATCGGCGTCGGTCATGTGGAGGCCGAGTTCGACGCGCTCGGCGTCTCGTACGCCGCACGCGGCGCGATCACCAACGAAACGATCGACGCGATTCGTGGTGCTTTGCGCTCGGAGTACAGCAGCTTCCACGGCGAACACTTTTCGTACGACGCCATGGGACAAGGACCGCGGCCGGTCGACAACGACCTGCCAATCTGGATCGGCGGCTCGAGCAAACCGGCACTACGACGTGTGGCCGAGCGCGGTGACGGTTGGATTCCGCAGGGCACACCGCGCGCGCAGATGCGCGAGCACGTCGACTTCATCCGCACGCATCGCGACAAGGTGCGGCCAGGCGCGGCCATCGACTTTGGCTTCTTCCCCGGGCGCATCTACGTCGGCGACGCCCAATGGGATCTTGGCCCGGCGCACCTCACCGGGCCGCCCGACAAGGTCGCCGAGTCGCTACGCGAGACGCGCGACCTCGGCTGCAACGTGCTGCATGTCCACCTGCGCAGTCGCTCGGCGATCGAACTCTGCGATCAACTCGCCGCCTTCTCTCGCGACGTTGCACCACTCTTGTAGGAGCGATCCCAAATCTCCAGCCGAGGCGCGACTCACCACAACATCGACATGCCGCCGTTCGGGCGGAGCGTTTGGCCGGTGACGAACTTGGCCGCGTCGGACGCAAGGTAGAGCATCGCGAACGCCTGATCGTTGGGCTCTCCCGCGACGCCGAGCGCCGACATCTTGGCCCGCATCGCCACATAGTCAGCCTTGCGGTCCGGATCGACGCTGCCATCGGGACGCAACACGTGGCGTTCGTTCATCGGCGTATCGACCCAGCCTGGCGCAACCGTGTTGACGCGGACGTTGTGTTTGCCAATCTCCATGGCGAGCGATCGGCTGTAGTGCGCCGCGGCGGCCTTCGCCGTGGCATAGGCGATCACGAACGGCGTGGGCGCGTCCACTGCTCCACTCGTGATGTTGATGATGCTGCCTCGCCGGTTCGGGATCATCACGCGGGCCGCAGCTTGGGAGCCATAGACGACGCCTCGGAAATTGACAGCGTGCACACGGTCCAACTCATCTTCGGTCACGTCGAGCGGACCCGACTCGGTGATGATGCCGGCGTTGTTGATCATCACGTCGAGGCGACCATGACGCTGCATGACGTCGGCCACCAACGCGTCGACCTGAGCACGCGCCGACACGTCCAGTGTCGCGGCCTCACACGAGACACCTGCTGCCGACAGCTCGGCGGCCGTTGCCGTTGCCAGTTCGGCCCGATTGTCCGCGATGATCACGTGGGCGCCCACGTCGCCGAGCAGCGCTGCCGCCGCTTGTCCGAGGCCGCGCGCCGCACCGGTGACGATGGCAACCCGGCCGGTCATGTCATACGTGTCATGCACAATTCCCATCCGGGCAGTCCACCACATCGGCCCGCCCCGCTCGCAATTCGTCGCGCCGGGTAGGCCCCTGGCCCCCTTGGCACCACCAATTCCCAAGTTTCAGGCCCGCGCGCGGAAAGTCCGATTGCATCATGCACATTCGGCGGACAATGGCCGATGCTGTATCGATACCGGTCAACGAAGCCCGGGGGACACCCTCATGAACAACGACTCAACCTGCCTGCTGTGCAACGCACGCGGCGCGATGGCCCGCCCGGGCCGCCTCGGTCGATATGCGCAAACATGCGACCGCTGCGAGCAACGCCGCGGCTCGCACCTCGAACGCAATCGCGCCGATCGCCCGACCGAGCGGCTCACCGCCGTTGGCTCCCGCACCCTGCAATGGAGCGCCCGCCCGCGCTGACAACGTCAGTTTCCGGCACGCTTTCGCGCCACCAATGGCGCTTATACCGTGCTGCGCCGCGCCCGCGACGCTTCACCTATCCGCGCGAGTCCTAAGCCGCGATTCACCGTTGTACGGTCGTCTGGATCATTGGGTCGGTGTCGCGTTCGTGTGGATCGGAGATGTAGCAGATCAGGAGATCGCACATCTCGGTCATGTCGAGCAAACGGTCGCCGTCGTTCCTTCATCGATGGCGTCGTCGAGTACCCGTGGCGTGGTGCGCGGGCGTAGCCCGGCCTCAGTGGCGATATCGGCGTTGCAGCCGAGTCGTTGGCGCTGGTTCATGAGAAGACCGCCGAGGTCGAGGAGTTCGCGCCCGAGGTCGAGATCGACGCGATCGCCGCGTCGCTTCCCTCGGTGGCTTCGCCGCGAGCATCGCGCGCCACACTTGCCGGAGCGTCGAAATCGCGTTGAGGTCGC
>JAYUFA010000068.1:0-7003 GCA_043738925.1 Actinomycetota bacterium | reverse complement strand
GCACAGCATTCCTGGTCGATCAGGCGCGCCAACACCACCTGTGGGTGTGTGCCTCGGTGCCCACCGTGTCGGCCGATGCGCGGCCGACCAATCGGTTCGTGCTCGCCGCGCCCGACGGTTCAACGCAGTGCTACGACAAGCTGCATCCGTTCAGCTTTGCCGGTGAGAACGAGCATTACGCGGCGGGCGCCGACACGGTCACGTTCGATGTGGAAGGCGTTCGGGTCACGCCGTTCATCTGTTATGACCTCCGCTTCGCTGACGACTGGTGGGCCACGGCCGCCGACACCGACCTGTATGTGTGCGTGGCCAACTGGCCTGCGGCGCGCCGCGAGCACTGGCAGACCTTGCTGCGGGCGCGCGCGATCGAGAATCAGGCGTACGTGCTGGGTGCCAACCGTGTCGGGTCGGGTGGCGGCAGCGATTATGCGGGTGACTCGGTGATCATCGGGCCGTTCGGTGACGTACTCGCCGCCGCGATGGAGGGCGTCGAGCAGATCATCGTGGCCGACGTCGATCCGGCGCGGGTGCGTGAGGTGCGCGAGTCTTTCCCCTTCATGCGCGACCGGCGTTCTCACGCCGCCGACGGAAAAGGTGTCCATGGCTGCTCTTGATCGCTTTCGTCTCGACGGACAGGTCGCGCTCATTACCGGCGCGGGCCGCGGCATTGGCGCCGGGTGCGCGCGCGTCTACGCCGAGGCGGGGGCCGACGTGGCCATCACCGCACGTACACGCGACCAGCTCGAAGAAGTCGCTGCTGAGGTGCGCGCGTTCGGGCGTCGGGCGCTGGTGGTGCCCGGTGACGTGACCGATCTCGGCTTCCTCGCCGACTTCGTTTCACAAGCCGTAGCCGAGTTCGGTCGCGTCGACCAAGTGGTCAACAACGCGGGAGGCGGTGGTGTTGGTCCGCTCGTCGATATGACCGCCGCGAACTTCGAGGCGCAGTTCCACTTCAACGTGACCACCGCGTTCGAACTCACCAAGCTCGCGATTCCTCACATGCTCGCCGCGGGGCGAGGCAGCGTGGTCAACATCTCATCGTTCATGGGCCGCCGCGCGGATCGCGGTTTTGTCGCCTACGGCACGGCGAAGGGTGCCATGGCCCACATGACCCGCTTGCTCGCGTGTGACTGCGCGCCGAAGATCCGCGTCAACGCGATTGCGGTCGGCTCGATCGCCACGTCGGCGCTCGAAGGCGTGCTCACCATGCCGGTGTTGCGCGACGAGATGGTGTCGAAGACCCCGCTCGGCTTCATCGGCACGCCGGAGGACATCGGGCTGTGCGCGCTGTACCTGGCGTCCGATGCTGGCCGTTACGTCACCGGCAAGATCATCGAGTGCGATGGCGGAACCGAGATGAGCACGCTCGATCAACGCATCCCTGATTTGGCCTGATCGTCGGCGGACGGATTTGGCCTGATCGTCGGCGACCCGATCTCAGGTTGACGTCGCGGCGCGATCGGCGAAGATCACGCTGCGTGCGTCGAACGCGCGATGCGCAGGCTGCGAGGCGTCGCGGGCCAACAGCCGACCAAGGGCAACCTGCTTGTCGGCGCCGCACACCAGCCACAGCACCTCGCGTGCGACGGCCACCGCGCGCGGCGTCAGCGTCATACGACGGTGGTCGCGGAACGGCGCGGTCACCGTCACGAGCGCTTCGACGTCGAGCACCGCCGGTTGATCGGGCGGCCACGAGGCAGTGTGGCCGTCGTCGCCGAGGCCGAGGTGCACAACGTCGAAGCCGTCAAGGGTGGCCGCGTAGCGGGTTGCTGCCACGTCGAGGTCGGCCGCGGTGACGTCCATCAGGTGGATGTTGCCGGGCGCGGCGTGGACGGGCCGAAGAAGCTCCGTTTGCAGATCGACCGCGTTGCGCACCGGATCGCCGTCGGGCGCCACGCGCTCGTCGACCTGCCACACCTGTACGCGCGACCAGTCAAGCTTTTGCATGGCGAGCACGCGGAACAGCAACGTCGGTGTGCTGCCGCCGGAGAAGGCCACGCGGAACTCGCCGCGCTCGGCGATTGCCGCACGAGCAACTCCGCAAAGGTAGGTGGCCGCGGCTCGCGCGGTCGCGGACGCGTCAGTGCTCACTCTCAGATCAACGGCGGGTGCCACGTGTCGCCCTCGTTGCGAAAGATGCTGTCGGCCTCGGTCGGTCCCCACGAACCGCGCTCGTAGAACGCCACAGGGCCTGGGTCGTCGAGTGCGGGCTGCACGATGCGCCACGCTTCCTCGACACCGTCGACGCGGGCGAAACGGCGTGCATCGCCCTTCAACGCGTCGTCGAGCAATCGGTCGTATGCCTCGCGGCGCGTACCCAACGCATGCTCGAAGTCGACGGCCAAGTCGATGCTGCGTGAAGTCGCGGCGCTGCCGGGTTCCTTTGCCTGGACAGTCATCGTGACGCCGTCGTGTGCTCCGAGCCGAAAGCGGATCATGTTTGCGCCGGCAGCATCGCTGTCGCGCCCGCGGAACAACATCCGCGGTGGCTGGCGCAACTCGACGACGGCTTCGACCGCGCTCGCGGTGAGGGCCTTTCCGGCGCGCACATAGAAGGGCACACCTGCCCAACGCCACGAGTCGATCTCGAGGTGGAGCGCGGCAAATGTCTCGGTCTGCGATGTGGGTTTCACGCCCGGCTCGTCGCGGTAATCGACGTACTGTCCTCGGAGCAGGTGTTTGCAGTCGACGGTCTTCATTGCGGCAAGCACCTTGGTGGTCTCGTCGCGAAGATGCTCGGCGTCGGCGCCGAGAGGCGGCTCCATGGCGAGCAAGGCGACCACTTGCAGCAGATGGTTCTGTACGACGTCGCGGATCGCACCCACCGAGTCGTAGAACGAGCCGCGACCCTCGACTCCGAACTGCTCGGCCATCGTGACCTGCACGTTGTCGACGTAGTTGCGATTCCAGATCGGCTCGAGGAACGAGTTCGCGAAGCGGAAGACCAACAGGTTCTCGACCGACTCTTTGCCGAGGTAGTGGTCGATGCGGAAGATCGATCGTTCGGGGAAGTGGGCGTGCAGCGCGGCATTCAGCGCCTTCGCGCTCTCGAGATCGCGGCCGAACGGCTTTTCTACGACAACGCGGCCGCGCTCACCCGCGAGGTCGACGCTTGCCAAGCCGTCGACCACCGCGGGGAACACCGATGGCGGTATCGCGAGGTAGAACACGGGTCGCACACATTCGGCTCCGAGTGTGGACGCGAGGCGCTCGTAGGTGGCGGCTTCGGTGTACTCGCCGCTGACCATCGACAAGCGTTCGCTGAGTCGGCCCCACACCTCGGTGTCGATGGGCTTGCCCGACAGCGTGAGCGAATCGTGGACGTAACCGCGGAGTGCTTCGTCACCCCATTGGCTGCGTGCCACACCGACCACCCGCAGCCCCGCGAGGCGGCCGCGTGTTTCGAGTTGGTACAGCGCCGGATACAGCTTCTTGCGCGCAAGATCGCCACTGGCGCCGAACAGGACGAGCGCGTCACCCGCGTTCGCGTCAAGCGCACGTTCCGTGATCATTTGCTCTTCTCGACGTGTCCGCCGAATTGTTTGCGCATAGCGGAGAGGATCTTGTCCGCGTACTCCTGGTTCCCCTGCGAGCTGAAGCGTTCGAACAGCGAGGTCGCCAGCACGGGCACCGGCACACCGAGGTCGATTGCTGCGGCGACGGTCCAGCGACCTTCGCCGCTGTCGGACACGCGTCCCGCGAACCCGTCGAGCGTAGGGTTCTCTGCCAGCGCGGCCGCGGTGAGATCGAGTAGCCACGACTCGACCACGCTGCCGCGGCGCCACAGTTCGGTGATGGCACCGATGTCGAATGAGTACTGGTAGTGCTCGGGGTGCGCAAGCGGCGCGGTTTCGGCGTCGGCCGCGCGTACAGCGTTGCCGGCATTCGCGTTGTGCAAGATGTTGAGGCCCTCGGCGTACGCCGCCATGAGGCCGTACTCGATGCCGTTGTGGACCATCTTCACGAAGTGCCCGGCGCCTGCCGCGCCGCAGTGCAGCCAACCCTTTTCGGCGGCCGTCGCAGCGCCGTCGCGCCCCGGTGTGCGTGGCGCAGCGTCGATGCCTGGCGCGAGCGCGTCAAAGATCGGCGCGAGCCGCGCGACCGCGGCCTCGGGACCACCGATCATCAGGCAGTAGCCGCGTTCGAGGCCGTAGACGCCACCGCTCGTGCCGATATCGAGGAAGTCGAGCCCCTTGGGCGCGAGCGCGGCTGAGGTGGCGATGGCATCGAGGTATTGCGAGTTACCGCCGTCGATCACCGCGTCACCGTGTGCCAGGTGGCCGGCCACGTCGTTCACGGTTGCCGCGGCGTATGCGGCCGGCACCATCACCCAAACGGCGCGCGGCGCGTCGAGTTGGCGCACCAGATCGGCGATCGAGGTGGCCGGCGTAGCTCCCTCAGCCGCGAGTGCGGCGACCGCGGCGGGGGCTACGTCGTAGACGACACAGGTATGCCCGGCACGCTGCAGCCGCCTGACGATGTTCGCACCCATGCGGCCGAGGCCGATCATCCCGAGTTGCATGTCGAGCTCCTTTGGCACGTGACGACAACGTCACCTGCGCTCGTTGCAACGTAGTCCCCGGCGCAGCGCGGCCGGTGGCGCTGCGCGTTCGAAACATGGTCGGGCGCACGTCGAGACACGATTGCAACATTGGCATCCCAAAATGATCGACGCCGGCTGTTGTCCCACACGTGTGATCGACTGATGCATCAGTCAAATGCGACTGATGCATCAGTCAGATTCGCGCGTTCTCCCTGGTCAGAGCGTTGTTCATCTCGTGACAACTGACCGATGCATCAGTCAAGGTTGCGGTTTGTCGTCGATATGGCGCGCCATCTTGCGCACTGGCGCCAAACCGCAATAATGACCCTTCCCCTGAGGGTGGTCTTCGCGCCCGATCTTGCCGAGCCGAGAGAATTGAAGGAGTTTCGTTGACCGTACGCCTGCGGCAGGATCCGCAAAACGCCATCCGATCCCGTTCCATCACGAGTGAGCGACTCGACGATTTCTTGGCGTCGAGCACGCTGGCGACACCCTTCGTCGTCGTCGACCTCGACATCGTGGCGGACCGCTATCGGCGACTCGCCGAGGCGTTGCCCTGCGCGGACATCTTCTACGCCATCAAGGCGAACCCCGCGCCGCAGATCCTCGAGCTGCTCGTACGGCTCGGCGCGAGTTTTGACGTGGCGAGCCCGGCCGAGGTCGACATGTGCTTCGCCGCGGGTGCCGACCCGTCACGCATCTCGTATGGCAATACGGTCAAGAAGCTGATCGATATCGAATACGCGTACGACAAGGGTGTGCGGCTGTTCGCGTTCGATTGCGACGCCGAGCTCGACAAGCTCGTGCACGTCGCACCGGACGCGACGCTGTTCTGTCGGGTGATGACCGATGGTGGCGGTGCGGATTGGCCGTTGTCGCGGAAGTTCGGTTGCGGCACCGAGATGGCGATGCACCTGCTTACTCGGGCGAGCGAGAAGGGCCACGCGGTCGGCGTGTCCTTTCACGTCGGGTCGCAACAACGAGATCCAGAGGCGTGGAACGCGGCGCTCGAAAAGGTCGGTCGTGTGTTCGATCACCTGCGCTCGCTCGACGTGACCCCTGCGCTTGTCAATATCGGCGGCGGATTCCCCGGTCGCTACACGAACGAGGTCGCGCCGGTCGAGACGTACGGTCGTGCCATCACCAAGGCGTTGCATCGCTGGGTTGGCGACAAGCTGCCGCGCGTCATCGCCGAGCCAGGCCGCTACATGTGTGCCGACGCGGGTGTCATGCAAAGCGAAGTCGTGCTCGTGTCACGACGATCGCTCGAAGACGACGCTCGTTGGGTGTATCTCGACGCGGGCGTCTACACGGGGCTGACCGAGTCGCTCGGCGAGTCGATCAAGTTCCGCATCGTCACGCCGCATGACGGCGGCCCCACTGGTCGGGTCTGCCTCGCTGGCCCCACGTGCGACAGCGCCGACATCATGTACGAGCAGACCGACTACCAGTTGCCACTCGCGCTCGAAGCGGGTGATCGCGTCAACATTTTGTCGACGGGTTCGTACACGACCACCTACTCCACCGTGGGGTTCAACGGCTTTCCCGCGCTGCGCGACTACTACCTGCCCTGCACGTCGCTCTGAGCCACTACCGTCGTTCCTGAGCGGAACGGGGGCGTGCCATGGGAAGCAGACTCGGGGTCGATGAGGCGTGGGCAGTTCTCGAGAAATCGCACACCGGGATCTTCACCACGTTGCGCCGCGACGGCATGCCGATCGCATTGCCAGTGTGGTTTGTCGCGCTCGATCGCACGATTTGTCTGGCGGCCCCATCGCGCACGAAGAAGGTGATGCGGTTGCGCCACGATCCGCGGGCCTCGTTCCTCGTCGAGTCGGGCGAGAAGTGGGCCGAGCTGGAGGCGGTGCACCTCACCGGGCGCGTCGAGATCGTCACCGACGCGGCCGACATTGCGCGTGTCGACGACGCACTCGACGCGAAGTACGCGGCCTTTCGCGGTGTTCGCGAGGCCATGCCGGAAAAGACGCAGGCGCACTACGCGGGCCGCACGTTTGTGCGGCTCGTGCCCGACCAACGCATCCTCTCGTGGGACAACCGGCGCATCGAATTGAAGGGCTGAATCGTGAGTGACGAACATCTGCTCGTCGATGACCGCGACGGCATCCGAACGATCACGCTGAACCGACCCGAAGCCAAGAACGCGCTGACCTCCGCAATGCGCTCACGGTTGTGCGTCGTATTGTCCGAGGCCGAGCAGGCCGCGGAGATCCGCGTTGTCGTGATCGCCGCGGTCGACCCGGTGTTCAGCGCGGGCGTCGACTTCAAGGAGATCGCCAGCAGCGAAGGAGCGGCTCCCTGGAACGCCTACGACGCGCAGTTCACGATCAACCCCGCCAAGGCGCTGCGCGCGATGACGACACCGGTGATCGTCGCGGTCAACGGCGCGTGCGTGTCGGGCGGGCTCGAGATAGCGCTGTCCGCGTCGTTCGTCGTCGCGTC